>JAQGKG010000282.1 GCA_028290245.1 Devosia sp.
TGTCTGGCGAAAAAGTCGCGACCGTTGAGAAGGTCACATAGTGCTCTGACGCCTGCCGAGCCTAGCGACGAGCCAACTCCGGATCCCTCTGCCGCTTGGGGCATGTTGCTGGCGTCATTTTGGTCAACTTATCTGGCTTATCTAGGCTTGGCGATCGTGCTGGTGGTGCTGCTGCTGATTGATCGCAAACTACGGTCCTCGGCAGTTATCGAGCCGTAGTTGTGGACCATAAGGCGTGATGCGAGCGTCGGCCTTGGCGCCGGACTGTTATGTTGGAGCATCCTGGCATGACAGGGAGCAGTAATCGGTGCAGGCTTAGGCGGGTGCTGCCCTCCCAAATCTGCTGCTAAGACCAGCCACTAACGACCCCCGGCAGCTGCAAACTCCTCGAGCAACGCGCGCATGTCGAGCTTCGCGCCGAGCCGGCTTGCCAACAGATACATGCCGCCGATCTTGCGATGCACGAACAGAGTATCGATCGGCGGTATCGACCACAGGTCGGCGCCAAATCCAGCAGCCAGCGCTCGGTCACGTGCCCGGCGCGGCAGGTCCGCCGCCGCAAAATCGAACAGCGGATCAGCCATGACGTCGTCCATTCCCATGGCAAGTAGTTCGATTGCCAGCTGAGCCAGCCTGTGCTGGTGCGTCTGGAAGTATCCAATGTCGAGCATAGCACTGCGCTGCCTTGCCACGTCGCTGGCCGGTGCGGCTTGTAGCAATTGCAGCAGCTTTCCGCTCAGCTGCGCCGGAATACTGCGCGTCGCGCCGAAGTCGAGAAGGACTAGGCGCCCAGACGCAGGCTGATAGCGGAAATTGGCGAAGTTCGGATCGGTCTGGATCACGCCGAAATTGAACACCTCCTGCAGCGTCAAGCGGATCAGCCGCTCGGCAATGCGATTGCGTTCGGCCTGCGGACGACCAAACAACCAGTCGATTGGCTCACTTTCGATGAAGCTCATCGCCAGCACCGCTGGGCCAGTCAGGTCGCCGTCGACATCGGGCACCAGCACTGTCGGATCATCGCCGATCAGCGTGCCATATTGCCTAATCTGCTCAGCTTCACGGATATAGTCCGCTTCCTGCTGCAGCTGACTGCGGGCCTCGGCCACAAGCGAACCAAGGGACACGAACGGTGGGATCAACCGAGACAGTTCTAAGAGGGAAACGATGTTGTCGACGTCGCTATCGATGCTCGCGGCGACACCAGGATACTGCACCTTGATCGCCAGGTCGCGACCGCTCCGTGTTCTGGCACGATGCACTTGTCCGATGGACGCAGCGGCAATCGGCGTCATGTCGAACTGATCGAACCGATCTCGCCAGGCTATGCCCCACTGCCGGGTCAGTTGCCGTTCGAGCTGCCGGATCGGCATCGGCAACGCGTCAGCCTGCAGCCGCGCCAGGATCGTTGACCATTCGTCCGGCAGGATCTGTCCGGCATCCATCGACAGCAACTGTCCCATCTTCATGGCCGCGCCGCGCATGTGCGACAGTTGCTCGGCGACACGCAGGGCATTCGCAGGCGCCAGGGCCAGTTCGCTCAGGGTCGGCGTTCTGCCGCTCAGCAGCTGCCTGGCACCGGACAATGCCACTCTGGCACCGATCGACCCTGCCATGGCGCCAAGCCCGAACAATCGTTCAAGTCGTCCTGTTGGTACGGGTCGGTTTTTGCGATCGTTGCGCATGGATCATGCCACTCCATTATTCGGCAAACCACCCCTCACAAACGACCGGCGGCAAGAAGACACGGCGTTTGAGCTTGGTTCATGCAGAGATAATTGTTGAACCGAGACGGGATTACCATGGCAGTGGTAGGCCTGAGTGATCGAGCATAAGCCCGCTATCTATGGATCGCAGACCATCTATTACGCTGATTAATCGCTCGGCGGCGAAGCTGGGTTTTACGGTATCATGGCCCAACGAATGGAAGGGTGCCGAGAGGGCGGTGGCGACCGTTCCCGGATGAAGCGTAACACAGATCGCGAGAGGGTGCGTCCGGCGCAGTTCGATCGAGGCTGTCCGCATTAACTGATTGAGTGCGGCTTTTGCCGCTCGATAGCCGTACCAACCACCGAGATGGTTGTCTCCGATGCTTCCGACCTTGGCCGATAGTGCTGCAAAGACTGCCTTGTCACCGCGAGGGAACAGAGGGAGGAAATGCTTGGCCACCAGCGCTGGGCCCACAGCGTTTACGGCAAAGCTGCGAAGCAACTGGTCGGCGTCCAGTTGTCGCCAGGTTTTTTCCGGCTGCATGCTAGCGTCATGGAGCAAACCAGTCGCCACGATCACCAGCCGCAGTGGCAGCCCCAAGGCAGCAACAGCAGTCGCAGCTGTCCGAATCGATGCTTCGCTGGTCAGGTCAAATCCGTCCTCGGCACGCGAAAAGCCCAGCACTTTCTCGTATCGACGAGAGTTCGTGATGACATCCTGCAGAGCACTGCCGATGCCGCCTTGTACACCAATAATAACAGCCAGCCCTGTTGGTGGGTTTGAGCTTACTTCAATGGTCATGGTGGTCTCCGCAGATATGTACGGAGGGCATGCAAAATTGGTTCATGGTGATTGCAGTGCGAACAGAGAGCAAACCAGCGAGAAGGCATCAAGACGGCTGGCGGTTAGCGGCTGGGCGCGGGCGCGACTACTTCAAGAGCCCGGGACGCCCCACATTCGTTCCCCCTCTTGTTACAGCATGGCGGGTGCTGGCTTCATCAGCAGCTATAATAGCGCAGTCGCTTGCGGTTGCTCGATGCATCGGTAGCTGGGGTTTAAAAGCAGCGTCCTGCAGATCCGTATCCTCCAACGGCAAGTGTCAGTTTTCTCGCTGCCTCAGCGAAATCAGACAGACTTCAGCCCTCGTGCTGCAGCATTGCGCGACCTGAACGGCTACAGTGCCCTCGACCCGCCGTCCGGTAACCGTGTCAGTCGGCGCAGTGCCCGATACGACACCAGCCCAGCCGCCTTCACCGCCTGGCTATAAGAGGCTGAGGCGGCCGGGGAGGAACAGGTAGCAATGATCGTTCGCGCATGGGATGCTTCTGAAGCCAGGGCGGCGCTGATATTAAGCACCGGGCATATACCTATGTGCCAGCCTTTCTCGGCTTTCAGCATTTCAGGCGATCGGCCGAACGAGGCGAACTGGCGCAGAACCGCCAATGCCTACACTTGCAAACGTCACAACAGGGCCTTCCAGGGTGCCCGACGCCCTCCGATACAGCGGTTAAAGTCAAGTAAGCCTCTGACATGTAGTTTCCTGCGCCGATGCACAGGGCCTTTGCCGGTCGACTGCCGTCTCCTGCTATCAACCGCCTAGATAGCCACTCGTCCCCGAACGGCGTGAGCACGACCCTGGACCAGCATCTCGCACGAATCGCGAGAGCCGCGAACAGCGTCGCGAATGCGTTCCAATTGGTGGTCACTGAGCTTGGCGAGAACCTGGCCGATGCCTGGCGCCGCCACGGCCATCGCCCAGTAGTCATCGAAGGTGGGGAAGACGCGGTGTGCCAGGATTTCACAGGTTTCGATATCAAGCAAACCCGCGTCGGTCCAAAGGCGGGTAAGGACAACGAGGCTTGCAACTTCGGAGTGAGGTGGCAAGATAGGCGCTGCTCCCTCGCTGCGCATTGCGACATGGACATCCTCATACGGGAAACCGCCACCCTCAATATCCCACGCATAAGCGGCGACGGTGCCTCCAGGGCGAACGACACGCCGCAGTTCTGCGACGCCTTTGGCAGGGTCCGGAACGAAGAAAATGACAAGCGCCATAATAGCCGCGTCGAAGGCGGCGGTGGGATACGGAAGTTGCATCGCGGAACCCAAAGTGAACTTGGCGACACCCAAGCGGTGGCGGTTTCGGGCAAACTCCAGCTGCGCCGATGATGGATCGATCGCTTCCACCGAAGTCGGCTTGGTCCGCCGAACAATCAACTCCGTGGAGGCACCGTTTCCGCACCCAATGTCAGCCCACCTCGAACCGTCCGGGACGTTCAGCCAATCAAGGAAATCCGCGCCGATCAGGGCGCTCCAGACGCCCATCATGGCCTCGTAGCCTTCGCCGTCGCTAAACCTCATCGCATCGGCCATGAGTTCCTCCTTGATTTCTCCAGTTTAGCGCGATGGTTGGCAGCCCGGTAGTCCGGTTCCTCACAGAGTCAGCTTCACGCTGTGTCCCTGCCGTGACCGCGGCTTTAATACTGCTAGCGCTGCCTGTCGGCTCCTCACCACTTTAGAGGCCAGCAGCAGCCGACTCCATTTCGGCCCTTCGGGTTAGAGTTTGGAAATTCGAAAGAACGGTCAGAATGCTCAGCCAGAAACGCTATGGTTAGTGTGTGCTGATGAAATTGGTCGGGGGAGCAGCTCCTTTTAAGGAACAGCCCCACTGGTAGTGAATTTAGGCATGTTGATTGCGGGAACAACGTGAACGGTGAACCTGTTGTCCGCAGCCAGGAGAGACAATGGTGGAACAAGAAGAAGCAGGCGTTCCAGTTCAGCGGCAACCTCATGCCATTGAGACAGTCCGATGGGTAAGCGCCGCTCTCTTAGGCGTGGCACTCTTTTCTATTTTGACGGTGGTCTTGATCTATGTTGGGCCGTCTTGGAGCTGGGACCTTGGGATCGCTGCTGCGGTGCAGTCCAGGCGTAACCCGATGCTAGACGTTGTGATGATCACCGCTACCTATCTATGTTCATGGCAGGTGGTGGTGTCAGGCGGGATGTTTGCAACCCTTTACTTACTGCTCCAACGTTTGTGGCTAGGGGCTGCGGCAGTCGTGGCTTCGCTACTCGGAAACGTGCTCATCGTCGGCGGTATCAAGGATGTGCTGCAACGAGTAAGGCCGGACCAGACTCATGCCTTGCTGCCGGCAAGTGGATCCACATTTCCCAGCGGGCACACCTTTTCGGCCTTTGCCTTTTACGGTTTGCTTGCTCTCATCTACCTTGGACAAGGGAGGCGAAGCACTCACTCCATCCTTGTAGCCGTCGTTACCACTGTTCTGATTGCGATAGTTGGCTTGTCTCGCATCTATGTAGGAGCTCACTGGCCCTCGGATGTACTAGGAAGCACATTCTTGGGCTCAGCATGGCTTGCTATTGTGGGTCTGGTACTTGCTTACGCGCGAGAAAAAGCCATGGCAGCACCGCCGCAAACCTTCAACGCAACAGCACAACGCTGGGCGGTGCTGATGGTGATGCTTTGGGCAATCTTTATCGTCGCATATGCATTCTTCTATTCGCCGGCGCGGCCCTCGGCGGCAATTGCTTGAAGGAACTCACCTAAGGTTGCTACTGGGATGGGTTCTGGCTATGACCGGCTATGGTCTCTACGGTGCACTGCGCGATCCTGGTAGTCGCGGAGGCCCGTCCAAGGTCGGAGCGCTCGCCCCATTCTACGTGGCGGGCGCTTTTTTGCAGACTCGCCGCTGCAGCTGACTAGTATTGCGAGGGATTACTTGCGCACTTCTGACGACCAAGGAAAATTCAGGTATTGGTCTCGCGTGTCGTAGCAGATCTTTCCATACATCTTAAGGTACGTTGCGCGCCGTATGGAATCTGCAAACACGGCGGCAGGATCGACTAGATCAGCCTCATACTGAGAGATATTCTGGCTGGTCAGGGCTATAGGGAGGATATCCATCGCCTGCGGAATACTCTTCCCGTCGAGCCAGTCGGCGCCGAATTGCCCCATTGCATATCCGAAGACGGGCGAGGACAGCGCGATACTCGCCTTAAAGGGGCTATCCCCTTTTTTGATCTCGGCAACGCCTTCCGGTTCGCCATCAATGCCACCCAGGAACTGATCGGGTCGGTCCTTCCTGGCCTCACGAAGGGCCTGCAATGCCCCCAGCACCACTGCGTCGCCCCCGAGAACAACGTCGATATTCGGATTCGCGAGGAGAATGGTCTCCATGGTCGCACGGCCGCCCTCCTTGGTCACTGGGCTGGGCGCGATGTCGGCGACTATGGTGACGCCAGACAGGGCATTAAGACCGTCCCGCATCGCCTCAAACCGCGGCGTCAGGAATTCCATTGTGTCCTGAGTCAGTAAAACAACGTGTGCTGTGCCACCAAGCTTGGCGTTTATATGGGCGATAGCTGCGTCGGTCAGAGCCTTGCCCGTCGCATACTGTGGCGCATTAAGGAGCAAAGTCGCTGGCGGTGGCACGATGGTACCAACAAAAGCTCCCGACCAGATCATCTCCTGTAGGCTATCGCTAACGGCCGTTGGATCGGACGAGGTGGCAACGAGAGCGCCGATCTTGGCTTCACGGTATGCCTGAATTTGCTCCACCGCCTTGGCAACGTCGTTCTGAACGAGGCTTCGACGGTATTCGAGGCCACGATCCTCAGCCGCCATTGCCAAGCCGTGATCGACACCCTGCAGAAATTCGCGGTCGTTCTCTTGCACGAAAGCTAGAATTCTAGCGACCTCCTGGGGCCGGCTGCACACGGGAGCGCTCGAGTCAAAGGCCGGCAAGAGTGTCCTCTGAGTGATGCCGGGCGGACCTTCCTGCCCGCTTGCTCCGGCCAGTCCCGTCAGCAGCACTGACGCAGCAATCAGGCTACGCGGAAGAATGAACCACCGCTTCGTGTACTTGATTGGTCTCACTCGTCCTCCTCTCGCCATCCAAAACGCCGGCGACCGTGTTGTTGTTTGGCCTACAAAGCACTCAATGGGCTATGGATATCATCCGTGCATGTTCCGGTTCGCGGACCATTTCATACATCCGATCGTTGGGTCTGCTGCGCCACAACAGGGTGGGACGACTTGGGCGAAAATATCAGGTGCGCCGCGGTTCCCGGCTGGCGATGCCGGTATTCTACTTTAGCCCCTAAACTCATGCACATGGCATTTACGATACGGGTACCGACACCCGTGCCCTTTGCAGGTGCGCCATCCTGCCGGCCGATGCCATCATCTTCAACGACAAGCTCCAACTGGCCCTCTTGCTCGCTAAACCTAACCCGCACCTCTCCGACGCCTTCGGGATAGGCATATTTAAATGCATTGGTGACAATCTCTGTTACCACCACGCCCAGACTGATACTGGCGTCCGTCTCCAGATCAACTGATCCAATTTGGAAGGACAAAGAGACGCCGTGACCTTGGCCTCTCAACGACGTCCGCAGGTGATCTAAAAGTCCAGTCAGATATTCATTGAGCGCAACGGAGTGCACGTCTGCGGAACCGTACAGCCGCTTGTGGACCAGTGAGATGGCAAAGATACGCTCCTGGGTTTCGGACAGAGCATCTTTAGCAGTTGGATCCGCCAGTGCTCTCGACTGCAAGGTGATCAGCGAGGAAACCAGCGAGAGGCTATTGGCCACCCGATGGTTGACCTCGTACAGGAGCATTTCGGCTCTATCACGGGCGGTCGCCAGGTCTGCTGTTCGAATGGCAACACGTTGTTCCAGTTCGCCGTTGAGTGCAGTGATTTCGTCTCGTGTTGTCCGGAGTTCCTTTGTGTACCGGGCGATGCCATAGGCAGCCCCACCGATGACTGCCAAAATTATCAGGGCGCCGATACCAGACACCAAGCGAACCCAGCCTGTATTGGCGCGCTGCTCATCAACCCCGGACGTCAACCGGTTGTCAGCCATCCCGATGATGCCAGCGAAGAACACATTGGCTTCGTCGGTCAGCGCCTTGCCGCTGTTGGTGCGAAAGATGGCCATCGCCTCATCATCGCGCTGGTCACGCTTCAGCGCTATGGTGCGGTCGAATTCGGCGAATTTAGAAGACAGGATCGTTATCAGTCGGCCTAGCGTTACGTTGGAACCGGGGTATGAAACCAAGAGGCCTTGCAGCGCGCCCTGGTAACGCTGTGCCTGAGCCTTCGCCGACTGATAAGGGGCCAAGTAGATTTCATTACCGGTTATGATGAAGCCGCGCTGGCTGGATTCTGCAGTTTGCAATGCGTTGCGCAGTTCGACCGCCGCGACTCGGGTATCGCGTGCAGCGATTGCGGCTTCGAAATAAGACTGAGCTCGCTCGCCAAGCCAGAAGTTCATAGCGACAATGGACATAAGTGCCAAGAACCCGACAACCAGAAACGCGGATGTCGACCGAATGAGATAACGCGTTGACAAAGGCATCAGTGTATTCCAGCCCTATTCCGGGTCATTGCGCTAACATGCCGTGTTGCAACTAATCGGTCCAGCCATCTTAGGGTCCGCTTGCAGCGCTAAATGGTAGGGCGACAACGGCTCTTGGCTCGCAATGGGCCATGGTGATGTCCGCGGCGGACTTGGCCATGCGCTCTCAGCTGAGTCCAAAATCTCGCTGCAACACTGCGGTCGGCGGGCCTGCTGGACTAGCGCCGTAGTTTATAGTCTTGCATCAGGTTGATGTGCAGTAGCCCCGCAGAACTGGGCCCCACAGCGTCGCCCGGTTCGGCGGCACTGGCTCCGCCCAGCTCACGCCTCAGCGAGCGCTTTCAGGCCTGATAACTAAGAAACGACGGCCTTTACTGTTGAATATCTCGCCGCTGAAGGACAGGCCGGGGAAGGCTGCAAGCAGCCTGTACCCAATTAGAACTCACTCCACTCTTGCTTCACAGCAGCGTTGCCGTGGCTAAGATAAGACCTGGATACTGCGCTTTTGTCCTGCAACGCTCGCATCCCCAGCTTGGGTGTCGTTGGCCTTCCATGAAGCGCTGCTGGCTGGGAAACTTGTTCATTGCCCTGACCGATTTCGAAGACATCCACGATCTTGTCCAACTCAACGGCTTGCGCCTCAGTTTGCTCGATAGCAGCGTTAGTCTGTTCCACCAGGGCTGCGTTGTGCTGGGTCATTTCGTCCATCTGACGAATGGCTGTGGCGATCTCACCGATGGACGATGACTGTTCGGCGCCAGCCGACGATATGCCCTGCATGAGCACGCTATTTTCGCGTACCGCCGCCGAGATCGCCTGCAGCTTTTGCGATGCGCTATCAACTAGTTTTGTCCCACCGCTTACCTGGTGGGAACTCTGCTCGATAAGAGCCTTTACCTCGGATGAGGCCTGTGCTGCAGATTGAGCCAAGCGTCTGACTTCAACCGCGACCACAGCAAAACCCTTGCCCGCCTCTCCTGCTCGCGCCGCTTCTACCGAAGCATTGAGGGCCAGCAGGTTGGTTTGGAATGCAATGTCGTCGATAAGGCCGATGATATTGGAGATTTTGGCGGACGAGGTGCTGATGCGCTCCATGGCTAAGGTGGCTTGCTCCATTACCTGACCACCCTCGCCTGCAAGGTGAGCAGCAGACTCGGTCCGCGAAGCAGCGTCATGTGCTTTTTTGGCGTTCTCGGAGACGGTCCTGGCCAACTGCTCCATGGCCGCGGACGTCTCTTCAATTGCTACGGCCTGCTTCGTTGTGCGCTCGGCCAGATCATCAGTTCCAGCCAAGATTTCCCCGGTCGCAGATTTCAAAGCACGAGAGGTGCCACGCAGCTGAGTGACAACTTCGGTCAGAGTGTTGGCAACAGCATTGGTGTCGTCACGCAATGCAGAAAATGCCCCTCGATAGTTGCCTTCCATGCGTTGTGTAAGGTCGGTTCTGGCCAAGGCGGCGAGGACGTGCCCTGCTTCGTTAAGGCCCGCAGAGACTGTCTCAACCATTGCGTTGAAATTGGTCGAAATGCGATCGATGTGGATATCGCCGAACGTGCCGTTGATGCGCTTGGAAAAGTCGCCTTCCACCGTCGCTCCAACGACGTCATCAAACGCTGACTGAAAGTCCCGCATCATCGCGGCGCGTGTGGCCGCCTGCGCAGCACGTTCAACTTCCTCGCGGCTCGAAGTCGCGACCTTGATGCCATTTTGGCGGAAAACTTCTACGGTGCGCGCGATTTCCGCGAGCTCATCGATGGGTTGCGAGCTTTTCGCGGACACTCCGAGATCGCCATTCGCCAGCTGCCCCAAAACGGTCGCGATCTGCCGCAGCGGCTGCACGATAAGACGGCTGCTCAACAGCAGCATTGCACCAACCAGTGTAATCACCATCCCCAAGCTAGCGTAGTTCACCAAGCTAGAGATGGAACTGACGTTCTTGGCGCGTTCCGCTGAGGTCGTGTTTGCTAATTCGATGGCGTCTGAGACCCCTGCCATTGCCTCCTCAAGATGGGAGAAAGCCGCGTCAAACTCCGGAAGTTCTGCATGCGCCGTCAGCATCTCACCCGTCGCGGAGATTGCAACAATGCGTTCAGCCGCAACTATGTATTCTTCTAGGGGTTGATTGAGTCCCCCGAGGGCCGATGAAATTTCCGAGGGCAGTTCCAGTTTGCCCTGATCTTCGATAGCGGCCCGAAATTTTGCAGCATACTCTTTCACTTCTGCGACTGCTTCGAGGGTCATGACATTATCGCTGTTTAGACCCGCATACATCCCTTTGAATACGACTCCTCGTAAACCGTCGTGAAGCATGTCGGCAGTCAAATGGGCCTTCATAGATGCCATCAGCGTCTCTGATGTATTGGATGCAGTCACGAACGATTGCGAGACGAAGAAACTGGAGGCCACGACTGCTCCACCCAGAAGCAATACTGCGGTGCACGTGCTAAGAACGACGAGTTGGAATTTCACCTGCATGCCTCAATCAGTTTGTCGAGACACCATTGCGCTTGGTATGGATAAATATTCGTTACGATAGATCTAGCCACGTAAATTGTTGGGTAAAAGGTGATTTGTTGAAGGAGAGATCTTCGCCAACCAGGAGTTAAAGATACGCCACACTTGCAGCTACACTAGTTTGATCCCGTGGGGGTTGAACAGACGGAGTTCGCTTGGCTTCCAAGCGAAATAGACCACCTTATTGACGGCTAGGTCTTCGCCTTCGCGCTGCTCGGCAATCAGATTCTGACCATCGGCCAGTTGGCAATAGACGTAGCGAGTGCCACCCAGGTATTCGCAGAAGTCGACGGTCGCCTGGAGCGTACCGGGCGCCGCCAGAGATAGCACCAGGTGCTCGGGACGGAGACCAACGGTCACGTTTTCGCCATTAGGGGTATCGATTGATGGCACCTCGATTTCATCACCTGCCACCATAACCTTGCCGGTGCCTTGCACCGTTGCATCCAGCAGGTTCATCCGTGGCGAGCCAATGAAGCCCGCGACGAAGGTATTGGCGGGGTGCTCATACACTTCGCGGGGCGTGCCGACTTGCTCGATCACCCCGTCGCGCAGGACCACGATCTTGTCGGCCAGCGTCATCGCCTCGGTCTGGTCATGGGTGACATAAACCATGGTATTGCCGAGTTCCCGGTGTAGCCGGGCAATTTCGATCCGCATCGAGACCCGCAGTTCCGCATCGAGATTGCTCAGCGGCTCATCGAACAGGAACACCTGTGGCTTTCGCACGATGGCGCGTCCAATGGCGACGCGCTGGCGCTGGCCACCCGACAGCTGGCCAGGCCGGCGATCCAGCAGCGGTTCGATCTTGAGGATTTTCGCCGCAGCATCGACCTGAGCGGCTATCTCGGCCTTGGGAACATTGGCCATCGACAGGCCGAAGCCGAGGTTTTCGCGCACGCTCATATGCGGATAGAGCGCGTATGACTGGAACACCATGGCGATGCCGCGCTGCGATGGATCGAGATCGGTGACGTCCTTGCCGCCGATTTCGATATCGCCGTCGGTGACTTCTTCGAGCCCCGCGATCATCCGCAGCAGAGTGGATTTCCCGCACCCCGAGGGGCCGACGAAGACGACGAATTCGCCTTCGCCGACCACCAGATCGACGCCGTGGATCACTTCGAGCGGCCCGAAGCTCTTGCGAACCTGCCGCAACCGCATGCCCTCGGTCATGGCTGCCGGTCCGCCCGCAGCCAGACCAGCATTTCGCCCGGTTCGCGATTGTCCCACAGATGATACGGCACCATGCGCGCGGTGTCCGGCTCGGCGGTCGGCGCGGCCTCGGCATACAGCGCATCGCCCCAGCCTTCGGCCACCTCACGCAGCACCGGCAGGTCGATGGCGATGGCGCCGTTGAAGTTCGGGATCGTCGCCGTCTGCGACCTGCCCAGCCCATCCCCCAGCAGGATCGAGTTGAGGCCAACCGCATTGTCGGTACCCTCGAGGCAATACACCAGCGGTCCGCGCATCACGGCGACACGGCCCGCATCCTGGCGCACCTTGGGATTGGCCCGCAGCGCTCGCGGCACTAGTGGCAGGTCGAGCCTCACACTGTCGCCGGCATGCCATTCACGCTCCATCCGCGCATAGCCGTCGGTGGTGATGTCATCGAGTTCTAGCCGCTGGCCATCGATCGCGATTGCGGCGCCCTTGGCCCAGGCCGGGATGCGCAACGACAACGCGAATGTCGTCGGCTTGGCGACCGCCACCGTCAGCGCGATGGCGCCATCCCAAGGGTATTGTGTCTGTTGCGTCAGCGTCACCTCGCCGCCGCTCAGTTCCACCCGGGCAGTGCTTTCGCCATACAGGTGAACGGCGATTTCGTGATCGGCCACGCCATACATATAGGAGCCGATCGAGGCGACCAGCCGGGCGATGTTGGGCGGGCAGCATGGGCAACGATGCCAGATCCAGAGATGGTGCTTGCCGGCTCTCTCAAGTGGATTTTCATAGAAGAAGGTCTTGCCGTCGCGCGAGAGGCCGGCGATGGCTCCATTGTACAGCGCTTGCTCCATGGTATCGGCATATAGCCGGTTCGGCCCGCGCCCCAACATGCGGTTGGCCCAGAACACCAGCCCCACCGACGCACAGGTCTCGGCATAGGCGCTCTCGTTGGGCAGGTCGTAGTAGTCGGTGAAGCCTTCGTTGGAGGCCGCTGGCCCGATGCCACCAGTCAGGTACATCTGCTTTTGGGTCAGGTCGTTCCACAAGGCTTCCAGAGCAGGCGTCAAGCTGTCGTCGTTATATTCCGTCGCGATGTCGGCCATGCCGGAGTAAATATACATCGCCCGCACCGCATGCCCGACCACTTTGCGCTGGTCCCGCAGCGGCTGGTGGGACTGGTTGTATTCGAAGACATGGGCCTGCACCCCCTTGGGGTCCCAGCCCCCGCGTTTCGCCTCATCGATGAAATAGTTTGGCTGCTGGCCGCGCTCGTCGACGAAATACCTGGCCAGATCCATGTATTTCTGCTCGCCGGTGACGCGCGCCAGCCGCACCAGGGCCAGCTCGATTTCCTCGTGACCGCAATAGCCGCGCATCTGTCCGGGGCCGCGTCCGAATTTTTCGATGATCAGGTCGGCATAGCGACACATGATGTCGAGGAACTTGCGCTTGCCGGTGGCCTGGAAATAAGCGACGGCCGCCTCGATCATGTGCCCGGCACAATAGAGTTCGTGGAAGTCGCGCAGGTTGGTCCAGCGCTCTTCAGGCCAGATGCGGATGAAGAACGAGCCCAGGTACCCGTCCGGCTCCTGCAGCCTCTCATACATGTCGATGATGGCGTCGGCCCGCGCTTCCAGCTCGGGGTTGGGCTTGCGGTACAGCGAATAGGCGATGGTCTCGATGGATTTGGCCAGGTCGCTGTCCCAGAACATCTGCGTCGTGCCTAGCCATCCGACGACCGGGATGACGAGGCCCGGACTGGGGACATTGATGTCGATTTGCTCCAGCATGCGCGCCTCGACGCAGCGATCCAGCAGGATGGCGGCGGTCTCGTCACAGACAGCCTCCTGCCAATCGCCCCAAAAGCCGGCGACGTCGACGCTGGGCACGGGCAAGGGGCGGAATTGACGGGTAGTGGACTGAGCCATTTCAAGCTTCCTTCAGTTAGGATTATTTGACCGCGCCGGCCATCAGGCCGCGCATGTAGTAGCGTTGCAAAATCAGGAACACGGCAAGGCAGGGGATGGTCATCACCATGACGCCCGCCTGCACAGCACCCCAGTTGATCGCCCCGAGCCGACCGGCACGAACCGCCGTCATCAGCACCGGGAGGGTGTATTTGTCGTTGTCGGACAACAGGATCAGCGCTGCCAGGAACTCGTTCCACGAGTTGAGAAAGGCAAAGATCGCCACTGTCGCTACCCCGGGCATGACCAGTGGCAATAGCACCCGCACCAGCAGCTTCAGATCGCGGGCGCCATCGATACGGGCTGCCTCCTCGATTTCCCGCGGCACCGCGTCGAAGGCGTTGCGCATCATGAACACCGAGAACGGCAGCTGCAGCGTGACATAGACCAGCACCAGCCCGACCAGCGAATTGTTGAGCCCGAGCTTGGCCAGGATGATGAATAGCGGCGTCAGGATCGACTGGAACGGGATCATCAGCGTGGCGATGATCAGAACGAAAAACACGTTTTTGAGCGGGAAGCGGTAGCGCGAGAACCCATAGCCGGCGAGCAGGCTGACGATGACCGTGAGGACCACCGTCGCCAGCGCCACCAGCGCAGAATTGAGCGTGTGCTGCCAGATGCCGGCGCCAAATGTATCGAGCACCGCATAGGTATCGAAGCTAACGCCCTGCGTCGGCCACGGCGGCAGCGGCGGTTGTTGCGCCTCGCTGCCGGTGCGCAGTGAAGCCAGCCCTGTCCAGGCAAAGGGCGCAAAGAAAAACAGCGCCGCGCCGATACCGAAGGCGTGGTAGCCGAAGCCGCCCCAGAACTTTTGGCGCTGACGGCGATGCCTCGCTACGGCGCTCACTTGTCGTCTCCTACGCGCAGCAGGCGCAGTTGCACGATGCTCAGCACGATGAGGATGGCCAGCAGCGCGATCGACAGCGCCGAGCCATAGCCGAGGTGGAACGACACAAAGGACTGGTTGAAGATGTAATACACCACCGAAATCATCCGGTTCTGCGGCCCGCCGCTAGTCATGATGTAGAACTGGTCGAACGCCAGCACCGAGCCGGTGACGCTGAGGATCAGCGCCAGTGCGATGGTCCGGCGCATCAGCGGCAGTGTCAGGCGGCGGAAGCGCTGCCAACGGCTGGCGCCATCGATCCGCGCCGCTTCGTTGAGCTCGGTCGGGATCGACTGCAGCCCCGTCAGCAGGATGATCATGGTGAAGCCCGCCACCTTCCACACCACCATGACAATGATGGTCCAGAAGGCGCCGTCGAAAGTCGCCAGCAGGTTCACTTTCTTGCCCCCGAAGCCCATCATGCGAATGGCCGGCCCGATCAGTCCGCTATCGACATTGGCCAGCCACACCCAGAGCAGCGACGCTGTGGCGAGGCCCACCACCACCGGCATGAAAAACACCGTCCGATACAGCCCTGCGCCCCGCCGCTGCTTCTCGACGAAGATCGCCAAGGGGAACGCCACGATGAAAATCGCGATAGTGGTGATAACGGTGTAGTAGCCGGTGAATTTGAGGGCGGTGAAGAACTTGTTGTCGGTCAGCAGGCGGACGTAGTTGTCCAGCCCGATCCACTCCGGCTGGCCCAGCAGCGGCCAGTCATGGAAGCTCATCCAGAAGGTAAACAGCACCGGGATGACGAAGAACACGATCACCAGGGCCATGGCGGGCGCGATGTAGAGCAGGCCCTGCCACTGCCCCAGGCGGGCACGGCGGCGACGCAACCGCGCTGGCACGGCCAAGGTAAGCGCTGGACTGGTCATGGCAGAAACTCCGAAGCGGAAAGCTGGCCGGGAGCCGAAGCCCCCGACCGTCGACTTACTTCGCGTTGTCGATGATCGACTGCATTTCAGCCTGTGCGTCGGAAAATGCCGCATCCACGTCGTCGCCATAGATGGCGGCGTTGATGAAGGTCGCCCACGGGCCATTGCTGGAGTTGATCAGGTCGTTGAACAGCACGGTGTATGGCGTCTTGGCGGTCGCGATGGCGTCCACCGCAACCTGCAGCCGCGGATCGAGACCCTTCAGCACGTCGGCCGCGATATCGCTGCGGGTCGGCAGGCTTCCATTGGTGGCAAAAACCTTTTGGGCTTCCGGCGAGTACATGTACTCGATGAACTCCTTGACCGCTTCGAGACGTGGCGTGCCCTTGGTGACGACGATGTTGTCACCGCCGGCAAACGACGACGTGCCGCTGACGATGCCAGGAATCTGGGTCACGCCGAAATGCAGGTCCGGATAGTCGTTGACCAGGGTTCCGATCGAGAAGGCGCCAAGGCTTTGCTGCCCGATTTTGCCATTGGTGAAGCTGAGGAAGTTGCTGCCGTTGTCGGTGGCGGCGCTTTCGGGCACCAGGTCCTTGGCAACCATCGAGCGATACTTGTCGATCGCTGCGCGCATTTCAGGCGTGTCGAGCGTCGCCGTCTGTGCATCCTCGGACAGGATATCCTTACCTTCGGCCCACACCAGCGGCGTGAAGGTGAAGATCATGCAACCGCCACAACCGCCGCCGGAGAAATAGAAGCCATAGGTGTCTTCACCAAGGGCGCGGATTTTCTCGGCATTGGCTTCGATTTCGTCCCAATTCGCCGGCGCTTTCTCGGGATCGAGCCCCGCCGCCTGGTACAGGTCCTTGTTCCACGCAAAAACCGAGGTCTCCACCGACAGCGGCAGACCGTAGTTCTTGCCGTCATAAGTACCCAGCTTGACATGTGACGGCGCCAGGGCGTCGAAATAGGGCAGGCCATGCGCCCATTCGGTAAGGTCTTCCAGCTGGCCTGCAGCGGCAAACGACGGCGTGTAGATCAGATCGAGCGACAGGGCATCGGGCGCCTGGCCGCCGGCAATAGCGGTAGCGTATTTCTGCACCAGTTCGGCAAACGGCACCTCGGTCAGCGCCACCTGGTTTTCATGGCTTTCATTATAGGCCTCCACCACGCCGGTGAAGGCGGCGCCGATGCCGGTACGCACCAAGATGTTGATCGTGTCGGCGGCCGAGGCGCTGGAAACCAGGCTCAGCGTCGCGACGCTGGCCGTTGCTAGAAGACGTTTAAGCATTTCATTCCTCCCTGTTTGGACCATGGTCGACGCTGGCCCATAGCGTTGCTTCAGTCTGCGGCTACTCCTCCGCATGATTGGCGTACGATCAGCCGGCAGGGCAGTTTCCGGATTCCCGGTTCAACCTGCTTGCCTTCCGCCATTGCCAAAACCGTCAACCCGGCCTCCCTGCCGAGCGCTTTGAGATTCATGTCGACACTGGTCAGCGGTGGGCGGGTTGCCGCCGCTACGATTTCCCAATTGTCGAACCCGACGACAGACACATCGCGCGGCACGTCGACGCCACGCTCGCGCAGCGCATCGACGACCCCACGCGCAATCTGGTCGTTGCCGCAGAATATGCCATCCGGGCGAGGGCGGTCGCCGCCCCACAGCTGGGCGACCGCTTCGTGGCCCCAAGCCTCAGACCATGTTCCGTGCAGGATTTTGGCGCCGCTGCCGGCGGTGTCTGAGAACGCTTCGGCGCGCGCCTGCACGGACGCAAAGCTCGTTGGGCCGGTGACATGCACCAGCCGCTTGCGCCCAAGTCCGATCATCCACTGCGCCGCGTCGCGCGATCCCTGCGCATCGTCCGAGACGAAACGTACGCTGTCATCGGGACCGTCCGTAAAGGCATAGACCACCGGTACCGGCAGATGGGTCATATCTACTGGCAGGCGCCGGTCGATCCGCTTGCCAGATGCGATGATGCCATCCACCTGCTTGTCGAGCATGGCATCGACATGGATCTTGGCCAGCGTCGGATCGTCCTCGATGGTGCACAAAAACACTGACACGCCGTGATCGACCAAGGCCTCCGAAATTCCAGCCATCAGCGGCAGGGTAAAGCGCCCATAGGTATCGTTGGTCAAAAGGCCGACGGTGAAGCTGCGCTTGCTGAGCAGCCCGCGTGCCATCGCGTTGGGCCGGAAGCCAAGCTCGACAGCCGCACGCTTGACCCGATCACGCGTCTCCGGCGCCATTCTTCCGGTATCGTTGAGCGCCTTCGAGGCCGTCGCAACGCTGACGCCGGCCGCCAGGGCGACGTCGTAGATGCGGATCCGCTCAACCTTTTTGGCCTGTAGTTCCACCCAGAGTCCACGATTTGAGAAAACGTTTGCGCAGTTGATTAAACGTTTTCTCACATGTGATTTTGTGCGTCAATCCTGCTTCTTTCATAAGTGAGGCTGCCTTCGACGAACGAGGACCACGGCAGTCGGCTATGCACAATCTTCTTTCAACCCGTTGCCGCCTCTAACGACACTGGCGGCACCTGAAATGTTTGAACGCTGCAGCGGCACAAGTTGCTTTGGCGCAGGCCCGATCTGCTCGCCGGCCAGGGGCTGCGTATCGTCGCCGCACTTCCTCTTTTGGGACGGATCCTCGCTCACGACGCAGGCCTCCCGCCGGTGCGGGTAATGCGCACGCGCTTTTGGTGTTCCGGCAGCAATGAGCCGATCGACGATCCTGTGGTTCCCGCGAAGCGTCGGAGGTAGGTTCAAAGTCTCGAACGAGTGCACGCTACGTTTCAGGGAATGGCGCCTTTCGGGATTTCGCAACCCAACAGAGAATGACCGGGATGGTGTCGGCAACAGACCGGCGGCTGGGGGTGGATGCAGAACGCCCGCTTCGAGACTGGCGAGCCAACAAAGCGGACGATTAAGGGGTAATCATGCGACCGCCGGTTTACCCAGAAACACGGCTGTCCATCCCGTACTGCGACGGCGCCCCAATGTGTTCTCGAAGGGTTTCTCCTTCGTAATCCCTATGGAAAAGACCGCGGTCCTGAAGAATGGGAACAACGCCATCTACAAACGCGTCGACGCCGTCTTCATAGATGTCCGGTGATATCCAAAAGCCATCGGCGGCACCGGCCTCGAACCATTCCTGCATGTGATCGGCAGCTTCAACACCTGGGCCGACGATGGATGGATGGTAGTCGATAACGCCATGGGCAAGAATGTCGCTCAGGCTCCAGCCCTCATTGGCGATCTTCAAGGCATTGCGGGAGCGCGGATCCATCGGGGACGGTCTGGCAGCAGCGAGCTGCTGTGCCGACAGCGGTACATCCATTCGGCTGGGATCGAGCGGTACGCCGAGCATCTGCTCCAGGTATCGCACCCGCTGCTGGAAGGTGCGTCCAGTCAGCGCAATGCGCCGATCCAGAGCAGCACGCCTGTCCGGGGCGATGGTTGTCATGATGCCTGGGATGAACTTGAGTTCGTCGGGGTCCCGACCTGCCTGTTTGGCAGCGTTGCGGAACGCGGTCCTCTGCGCTCGAGCGTCTTCAATTGTGAAGGTGGCGCCGATGACGACATTGGCAAACCGGCCAGCAAGAGCATGAGCGTTTGGGCTGCCGCCGCCATGAAAGACTACAGGCTGACCCTGCTCGGACGGCGGTATGTAGAGCGGCCCACTGGTAGCAACGTACTTGGCGCCCATATTGTTCGGCTGGATCTGATGCTCCTTTGCAAACTGTCCGCTTTCCACATCATGCACCCAGGCATCCTTGCCCCAACTGCCCCACAGAGCTTGCACAAGCTGAACTGTCTCATGCGCACGGTCATACCTATCCGCACTGGAAGGAATGCGCTGGCCATAGTTAGCAGCAACATCGTCACCGCTAGACGTCACCGCGTTCCAGCCAGCACGTCCATGACTCATCACATCGAGCGCCTTGAACTGCCGGGCCAAATTATATGGTTCGTTGAAGGTGGTTGAGCCTGTCGCAACCAAGCCAATGCGTTTGGTTTCGCGGGCGACTGCTGCAAGAGTGAGCATAACATCGAGATTGAACTGCGGTGCTTCGTTCTCGATGTCGCCAAAGTGGTTCGGACCGTCTGGCAGGAACAGGAATTGCATCTTGCCGCGCTCGGCGGCTTGGGCGTAGCGTACCTTGGCGTCAAAGCCTGCATAGTTGGTGGGGTCGACCCCGGGCATGCGCCAAGCACCAGGCAGGGAGCCGTACCCATTTCCGAAATGCATGCCGATGATCATTTGCTTTGTCATGAGATTACTCAATTCGTAACTGCCGAGGCGGCATCTGGTACCGCTAGGCGTGCAGTCTTGCTGCTATGAAAGACGAGAGATCTGCGCTCGGGGGACCATTGAAGGCCGAGAACGCGCATCAGCGTGATGATGTGGTCACCGGCCTCGAACTGGGCCTCCGGGCCGACGATGAAGGTCGCGCTGGCGCCGTCAAGGATCAGGCTACCATCGGCTCCGCTGGTCCAGTCCAAGCCCGAAAAACGCTCAGCTGCCTTGCCAGCAAGTTGCCCAAAGATCGTCTCCTGCTCTTCAGCAAGGATACTGATCCCCAGCTCTTTGCCCTCGTCAGCACCTGCCATGTCGACGAGGTGCGGGCGATATTGAGCGACACTAGTGGCGGATCGAGTGACACCGAGGTGAAGGAGTTGACGAGCATGCCTACGGGCAGCCCGTCGACTTCGGCAGCAAGCAGCACGACGCCGGTTGGAAAGGCTGATGTTGCCGAACGCATCGCCTGCGGAACGGGGTCGACGAACTTGGTCGAGCTCGGCTCCGCAGGCCCGTCTTGTGTCCAAATAGCATTCATTTTGTGGGACTCCGGACAGATCTGGATCAAATCAATGCATAGCGACGGGGGTGCCGCCGGAAGCGACCTTTCGCGGTACGAACAGGGCGACCACCAAGGCGGCTCCAACAAACAGGCTACCCACGAAGAACGCCTGCTGAGCGCCGTGCGCCAGAGCCGCACCCGAGGCTTCGCCGCCAGCCAAATAAGAGGCACTTGCGATCGCTGAGACCGAGAACATGATCGCAATGCCCGCGGCACCGGCCAGCTGCTGGATAGTGTTTATAATGGCGCTACCGTGGGGAAGCAGGTGCTTGTCTAAAGCGCCGAGGGAAGCGGCATAGACGGGCGTCCACATGAAGGCCTGTCCGACGATGATCGCGACATAGGTCGTCAACAGGAGCCAGATCGGGGTACCAAGCCCGAGGGTCGACAGGAACCACAATGCAGCAGCGTCGATCATCGCGCCGGTGATCATCAATGGGCGGGGTCCGATGCGATCGTAGTATCGTCCCACGATGGTGGAAACGATCGCGATTGTGATGCCGCCTGGTGCCATGAACAGTCCTGCCTGCAGCGTGTTAAGGCCGTAGGATGTCTGCAGGACGACCGGCAACAGCGTCGACGTGCCGAACGCAGCTGTCATGAACAGGACGGCAAGCAATGCCGAAGCGCTAAAGGTCCGGCTTAGGAACGGGCGCATGTCGAGCTGAGCGCGGTCAGTTTTTTGAAGGTGCAACTGCCGAGCCACGAACACCGCTATAAGGATCGCTCCAATGCCGAGGGCAGTCCATGGAGAGACGACAGCGTGGCCGCCACCTTCGCCCAGTGATGCCAGGCCATATACCAGGCTCGCAAAGCCAGCTGCCGATAGCGCTACTGACAGAATATCGAGCTTGGCCAAGCGAGGCGTGCTCGGGACGCGGATCATCATATTGCCTACAATGAGCGCGATCGCTGCGATTGGCAGGATGGTGATGAACAGCCAACGCCAGCTGCCGACCGACAGGATTGCACCGGCGACAACTGGTCCAATGGATGGCGCGATCGAGGTCGATATGGTGAGCAGAGCCAGCATTCTACCGGTGCGGGATTGTGGGACGAGTGCCGTCACTGCCGTGAATGCCAGTGGGGTAACGATCGCTGTGCCGATAGCCTGAATTATGCGACCGATCAGCAAGACGCTGAAGTCAGGAGCAGCAACGGCGACGACGGTCCCAAGCACGAACAACGACAACGCAAGCGTATAAACCGTCCGCATGCGGAGACTCTCGGTCAGGAAACCGGTTGTAGGAATGACCACGGCCATGGTCAGCATATAGCCGGTCGTCAGCCATTGCGCCGTCGAGGCGGTCACGTTCAGGTCAGTCATGACCCGGGGTAGTGCGACCGCCATCAGCATCTCGTTGAGGATGACGGTGAAAGTGGATGCAACAAGGACAGCAATGGCGACGGCAGATCCAGGGGCAAGCTTTTGGTCTGCGGATCCGGTGATTGTCGCAGTAGGCATGGCAATATCGGCCATTAAGGTATCCTATAATCTAGTGCACTAGGCGATTTGCAGTGAGAACGGTGTGAGTTGATGGCCGCCCGCTTTAGGCGGACGGCAAGATTGGCATAGGCCGAGAAGGATCGATTGGTTGCAACGGCACTGGATCGTGTGAACTCTGCGTCAGGCTTCAAGAACGAGGCCATGATGGCATCGCGATTCTTCGGCGCACGCTGCTTATCGGCAGCAGCCAGGGCAGCCTTCAGTTCGTCGGCGGTGAGTTCGGTGCAATAGGCCGGGGTACCTGGCTGTAGGCGCCAGGATTCTTCGAGAGTGCCGGCGTCGACCGTGTCGAAACCAGTGATGCTGACAAGATCGGCAACAAGGCTTTTCGCAGCAGCATCGTTGCCGGAAATCGGGATCGCGATGCGGTTCGCGGTGCCAGGCTCTGTACCCGCTTCGGCTAAGGTCTGCGCCAGCAGTGCATTCCAGGCTTTCACCAATGGACGGCCCAACTGCTCGCTGGCCCAGACTGTCTCGGGCTTGCCCCCTTCAACTTCAGCGATCTCGGAGTCGCGAGCTGGATAGTAGTTAGAGGTATCGACGACGATGGCACCTGCGGGCGCCCCGGCCAGGACTGAAGCAAGGTCAGGGTTCTTGGCAAAGGGCACTGACAGGATGATCACCTCGGCATCCTGCACTGCGGCTTCTGCAGCGACTGCCTGAATGCCTGTTCCAGCGACCGTGTCCGTGAGGCTTTCACGCCCGCGGGAATTGGCGAGTTTCACCTGATGGCCGGCAGCATCCAGCTTCTTGGCAACGAGCGCACCAATGTTGCCGGCGCCGATGATTCCGATTTTCATATTCTGGTCCTTTGGAGTTTAGGCTTTTGCCGGGTGAGCGAAATTGTGCAGGGTGTCGCGAAGCGCCGTCAGGTCGCCTTCAGTCATTTGGCATGCAGTCTTGATCTTCTCAGAGACGCCCCAGACCTCCTCCTGGATAGCCAGCCCAGTTGGCGTAAGGTCGACAATGACCCGGCGTTCATCTTCGGGGTCGCGCATCCTGCTCACCTTGCCGCTGACTTGAAGCCGCTTGAGCAGCGGAGTGATGGTGCCAGTGTCCATGCCCAGAGCAGTTCCGAGTTCGCCGACCGTTCGGGGTGCATCTGTGTAGAGCTCGAGCATCACCAGGTATTGGGGAAAGGTCAGGCTAATGGGGTCAAGGAATGGTTTGTGCATGCGGGCCATCCGGCCCGCTGCGCCATAGACAGCGAACGAGATCTGCTTCCTGACCAGACGAGAGGCATTTTTTGGTTCGGACATGACGACCCTTTTGTCCAACGAGCTTAATTGATGAACTATTATATAGTACGCTAGATAAACCGGTCTTTGCAACCCTCACCTAACCCTTCTTCAGTGGCAGCTTTCGTGGATATATAATCTTGCGGCGAACGCCGAAATGGGGTCGGAAACGGTCGGTTAGCTGGCGCGTTTAAGCGCTGCTGTACAATAACAAGTTACCTAACGCTGGTTTACCTCAGAAGCTCAGCCGGTCATGCCGGGTGTTTACCTATCAACCCGCAATTGGCCGAGCAGTGTTCTGGCGAGACGCAAGGCCCCGCCGGTGGCGATGAGAATAGACGGCAGTGTGAGCCACTCCAAGGTCCAGGCGGCCCCGGAGCGTTCGTTTTCGTGCACCATTGCCTGGTGTAGCGTTCCGACAAGTCCGGCGTTGTAACGGGCGAGGGCAACCAGGACTTCGGCATTCACCGGGTTGGACTTGTGCGCCATGGAGGACGAGCCGCCGCCACCGGCGATGGTGACAACCGCAATCTCGTTTTGCGCCATCAGCGCCACGTCGGCGCCGAGCTTGCCCAAGGTGCCGGTCAGAAGTCCCAGCAAAGAGGCGAAGCCAATAATCAGATCGCGCGCTGTCTGCCACGGCTCGGCAATACCAAGGTCGAGCTGTTTTGCCAGCCCGCGGGCAACAGCTTCGCCATGGGTGCCGAAGCTGCTGCGGTCGCCGATGGGACCGCCGAGTTGGATAACCAGCAGGCTGCGGCGGGTGCTTTCCAGCACAGCCAAGTGCCGGCGCAGCGGGGCAATCCATGTCGCCAGCTTGGCGCTCACGGTGTAGGGCAAGGCCTCCTGCATGCGGGTATGCGCCATCATTGGCCTGGCGCCATACTGCGTATCCATTTGCTCCAGTTCATCGAGAAGCAAGGAGAGGCGCGAAACGAATACCGCAATGACCCGGGCCAATTGCAGCATCAGGGCGGTATCGACGATGTCCTGGCTGGTGGCACCTCTATGCAGACACTCTGCGTCAGGCTGAGCAATGTGACGCCGCATTTGAGCGACCAGGGCGGGAACGACAACCCCGTCACGGGCCATGCCGACGGCCAAATCATCCCAGTCGGGGGAGAAATTTGCGAGACCTGCCGCGATGGCGGTTGCGTCATCCGCCGAGATCATGCCGGCATCGGCTTCTGCGTTCGCCAGGGCGATTTCGACCCGCACCATGGCTGCGACCTGAGATTCATCGTCGAGCAGGGATTGGATCTCTTCGTCGCCGGTCAGGGCATCGAGCAGGGTACGGTTTGGGGTCATGGTAACGAGACTAGACGCGCTCGAGGCCGATGGCGATGCCCTGCCCGACCCCGATGCACATCGTCGCCAATGCCCGGTTCTTGCCGGTCAGCAAAAGTTCGAGCGCCGCCGTGCCGGTGATACGCGCGCCGCTCATACCAAGCGGATGGCCCAATGCAATTCCTCCACCATTAGGGTTCACGTGGTCAGCGTCCTCGGCAATGCCGAGTTCACGCAGAACGGCGATGCCCTGGCTGGCGAACGCCTCGTTGAGTTCGACGATGTCGAAGTCGGTGGGCGACAGGCCAAGACGGGCGCAAAGTTTACGTGTCGCAGGCGCTGGGCCCATGCCCATGATGCGGGGCGCAACTCCCGCTGTCGCCCCGCCCAGAATGCGCGCTATGGGCGTCAGGGCATGCCTTTTGGCGGCAGCCTCGCTGGCGATGATCAAAGCCGCCGCACCATCATTGACGCCCGAAGCATTGCCGGCGGTGACCCTGCCGCCTGGGAACAGCGGGCGCAGCTTGCCTAGGGTTTCCATGCTGGAGCCGGCACGGGGGTGCTCGTCCGTGGCCACAATGACGGCATCGCCCTTTTTCTGGGGAATGCTGACCGGGACGATTTCGCGATCCAGCCGTCCGTTGGCCTGCGCGACAACGGCCTTGTCATGGCTGCGGAGTGCAAAGGCGTCCTGAGCCTCGCGCGACACGCCAAATTCCTGGGCCACGTTTTCGCCAGTCTCGGGCATGGAATCGACGCCGTGGAGCGACTTCATAAGTGGATTGACGAAACGCCAGCCAATGGTGGTGTCATAAATATCGGCCCGACGCGAAAACGCGGTCTCGGCCTTGGGCATGACGAAGGGGGCACGCGACATGGACTCGGTGCCGCCGGCAATAATCAGGTCGGCCTCGCCGGATTTGATGGCACGTGCGGCGGTGATGACCGCATCCATGCCGGAGCCGCACAGGCGGTTGATCGTTGTGCCGGTGACCGAAAGCGGCAGTCCCGCCAGCAGCAGGCTCATGCGGGCGACGTTACGGTTGTCTTCACCGGCCTGGTTGGCATTGCCGAAGATGACGTCGTCAACGGCCTCCCAATCTACGGCAGTGTTTGCGGCCATCAGCGCTCTGAGGGGTATGGCGCCAAGATCGTCAGGCCGCACCGAGGACAGGGCGCCGCCGAAGCGGCCGATCGGGGTGCGCAAATAGGCGCAGATGAAGGCTTCAGCCATCTCAGAGCTCCGGGACGTGGAGGGAGGCAATATCGCCGTGCACGACGAGTTCGGCCCCGGTAAGTGCTTGCAGTTCGTCAAGGCTCATGCCGGGCAATTTCTCGCGCAGCACGAAGCGGGCGTTCTCGATGTCAATCACGGCGAGGCTGGTATAGACGCGGGTAACGCATCCCACGCCCGTCAGCGGCAGGGAGCAGGCCTTCACCAATTTGGGCTTGCCGTCCCTCGTGACGTGATCGGTGATCACGGCGACGCGCTTGGCGCCATGCACCAGGTCCATGGCGCCGCCGACCGCCGGAATGCCCCTGGGGCCCGTGCTCCAATTGGCCAGGTCGCCGGTTTCGGCCACCTCATAGGCCCCCAGGATCGTCACATCCAGATGGCCGCCGCGCACCATTGCGAAGCTGTCGGCATGGTGGAAAAACGCAGCGCCAGGATTAAGCGTCACGGCCTTTTTGCCGGCATTGATCAGGTCCCAGTCTTCCTCGCCTTCCGGGGGCGCCTCACCGAAATTGAGGATGCCATTCTCGGTGTGGAAGATGGCCTTCCTACCCGGCGGCTGGAACTTGGCCACCATTTCAGGAAAGCCGATACCGAGATTGACGTAGGCGCCATCCTCGATGTCCTGGGCGGCGCGCCAGGCAATCTGGGCATTGCTCAGTTTATCGCTCATCAATAGGCCACCCCGGCGCGCATCAGCGTTTCTTCCTGGGCTGCGTCGGCGATCTCGACCACGCGGTCGACAAAAAGGCCGGGCGTAATCACCTGTTCTGGATCGATCTTGCCGGGCTCGACAACCCTGGTCGCCTGAACCACGGTAATGGTGGCGGCCGAGGCCATCAGGGGCGAGAAATTGCGCCCCGCCTTGCGATAGGTCAGGTTGCCCTGCAGATCGGCCAGTTCGGCCTTGATGATGGCAACGTCGGCCTTGAGCCAGCGCTCCTGCACATACATGCGGCC
>JAQGKG010000295.1 GCA_028290245.1 Devosia sp.
TCGTCGAGCGCATAGCGGCTCTCGCGGAATGGCAGGCCGAGATGGTCGCGCAGCGTATCGCCGACCTGATCGCGTGAGTGACGTCCGCGCTGTTCGAGGATCGGCAGCACGTGAGCGTCGAAGTCGTCGAGGCCAATACCCTGCAGCGGGAAGCCCAGCACGAAGCCGTCCGACGCGCCGGTATCGACCCATTCCTCGATCTTGCCGGCAATCTGCTCAGGCGTACCGACGAATTCACTGCGCGGCGTCGTCGATTCCAGTGCCACTTCGCGCAGGGTCTGGCCCTTCTCCTTGGCGACCCGCTTGATGCGATCAGTGCCGGATTTAAAGTTGTTAGCGCCAAGATCGCCGAGTTCGGGGAATGGCGCATCGACGTCGTACTGCGCGAAATCGTGGTGGTCGAAGAAGCGACCCAAATAGGCCAGTGCCTCGCTCACATTCACCAGGTCGCGAATTTCCTGATACTTGCGGTTGGCCTCTTCTTCAGTCGAGCCGACGATAGGCCCGATCCCCGGCAGCACCTTGAGCGCATCGGCACCACGGCCATGCGCGATGGCGCTCTGCTTGAGCTTCTGCGTCAGCTCGCGGTTTTCCTCAATCGAGGACGCTCCGGCAAACACCGCATCGGCATGACGCCCGGCCAGCTCGATGCCCGCATCGGACCCGCCAGCCTGGAACAGCACCGTCTGCCCCTGCGGCGAGCGCTGGATGTTGAGCGGACCTTCAGCCGAGTGGAACTTGCCCTTGAAATTCAGCCTATGCAGCTTGGCGAAATCGGCAAACTGGCCATTGGACCGGTCACGCACGAAAGCGTCGTCGTCCCAGCTATCCCACAAGCCTTTGACGATCTCGATATGCTCGCCGGCAATCTCGTAGCGCAACGCGTGATCAGGGTGGTTGGCGCGACCGTAGTTCTTGGCCGATCCTTCCAGCGGCGAGGTCACCGCATTCCAGCCAGCGCGGCCCTTGCTGATCAGGTCGATCGAAGCGAACTGCCGCGCCACCGTGAACGGGTCGCTATAGGACGTGGAGAGCGTTCCCACGAGACCGATCTTCTTGGTCACCGCCGCTAGGGCCGACAACAGCGCAATCGGCTCAAACCGGTTAAGGAAATGCGGGATCGACTGCTCGTTGATATAGAGCCCGTCCGCCACGAAGGCGAAAGCAATGCCGGCCGCTTCGGCGCGCTTGGTGGTCTCAAGGATATACTCGAAATTGACGCTGGCGTCGGCCGGCACGCTAGGGTGCTTCCAGGCGTTCATATGACCGCCGGGGCCGTGCAGCATGATGCCGAAGGGAATGCGTTTCTGGCTCATTTTGGAAGCTCCTAAGCGGAAAGGGCGGTGGGCAGGGCGACTTGGCGTGCATCGGCCAGCAGGTCGAGCGCTTCGAGGCGGCTATCGCCGGCGTTGAACAGGTCGATGATGAATTCCTCGATGCCGTGATGGGCAGCGAGTTGGTCGAGCGCCGCGATAATGTCGCGGCCGTCGCCGGCAAGCGCGGTCGATTGACGCCGCTCGACGGTGTAGTCGGTGACGCCTGCCTGACGGGCATATTCGGCGGCCTGCGCCTCGCTACCGACGGTGACGCTTTGCGCGCCGGGGATGTGCACCCGGTATGGCGTGAAATTTTCAGCCTGCGCTTTGGCCTCAGCCGCACATGGGTCGACCAGTGCGGCCAGCGCCACGATGGGGCTGCGCCCGGTCACATCGCGATAGGTGCTGATGGCCGCAGAAAGCGTCGCGTCGTCGCCGTTGAGGTGACGCGCAAAGACGAAGTTCCAGCCGAGCTCGGTGGCAAGGGCTGCGCTTTCGACGCTGGCACCGAGCAAATGCCGCTCGCCAACCTCGCTCGGTCTTGGCGTAGCGTCGAGCCCCTCGGGGCGCCTGCTCGCGTCCGAGCCAAGAAAGCTGTCGAGTTCGTAGAGCTGATTGCGAAAGTCGGTCTTGCGCTCAGGGTCGCGCCCAGCTTGCAGCGCCTTGGTCGACAGTGGCAAACCACCGGGCGCCTTGCCGATGCCGATATCGACGCGCCCCCGCGCCAGTGCCGCCAGCAGGTTGAAATTTTCCGCCACCTTGTAGGGGCTGTAATGCTGCAGCATCACCCCGCCGGAGCCGATGCGGATGTGTTTGGTCTGCGCCGCCAAATAAGCCAGCAGCACCTCTGGGGAGGAGCTGGCAAGGTCCGGCGTGTTGTGATGCTCGGCCACCCAGAAGCGGTAAAAACCTAGCGCTTCGGCGCGTTGCGCCAGTGCTACGGTCCGCGCCAGGGCTTGCGTCGAGGTCTCCCCACGAACGATGGGGCTCTTGTCCAACACACTCAAAGCATAGCTCATTGCATCCCTGCCAGTTCGTTCTCTTGTGCAGGAATTATAAGTCTACTAATTTGATAGATAAATCGAAGAGCGCTTCGAAACCGCCATTTCAGTAGGCTATTTCTGTTTCCGCACCTTCGCGGCAAGTCCCGCCTACCGCCCTGCACCGCCGCAACAGATTTTGTGCGAGCAGCCGTCCAATGGAGAAATTGCCTGTGAAAGTATCGATCGTCGGCGCCGGTATTGCCGGATTGTCCCTCGCCTGGGCGCTACGGAAGCGCGGCGCTGAGGTGGCCCTATTCGATGCTGGCCCGATTCCAAATCCGGTCTCATCGTCCTTCGACGAACACCGCATCACCCGCCATTCCTATGGCCACCTGCCCGGTTATGGCGCACTGATGCCGCAGGCCTTCGCCGTCTATGATGAGCTTTGGGCGGATATCGGCGCTACCCATTACCTGCCCACCAACATGGTCTTCGTGTCGCGCTCGGAAACCGACTGGTCCGCCTCGGCGGCCGAACTTGATCGGGTCAACATCCCGCACCGCCTGATATCTCCCGCCGAAGTCGCCACCCGCCTGCCCATGCTGCATGCCGGTGGCGTCACCTCAGCCTTCGAGGCAGGCGGCGCCGGCATGCTGTTCGCCAGCCGTATCGTCACCGACCTCGCCCGCTGGGTTGCCGAGCATGGCGTCTCGCTCCACCCGCATACGCAGGTCGAGGACATCGATGCCGCCAGGGGATCGCTCACCGCAGGCGGCACGCGCCATGACGCCGATCTGGTCGTCGTCTCAGCCGGAGCCTGGTTGCCGGAACTACTCCCCAAAACCGCCGGTCGCATGGTACCGTCCCGCCAGTTACTGCTGTATCTGCAGCCGCCCGCTGACCTCGCCAAAGCCTGGTCGAAAGCGCCTATTTTGGTGGACAGCGGCAGCGGCCACGGCGCTTACATCCTGCCGCCGCGTGGTGGCACCCGCCTCAAGATCGGCGACCACATCTTCACCCGCCGCGGCCAGGGCAGCGATGACCGTACCGCCACCGACGCGGACGTCGCGCCGGTACTTGCGTCGGCTGCCTCTATCTTTGATCGCTTCGAGGACTACAAAATCCTCGAGCGCAAGGTCTGCTATTACACCGTCACCGACGATGAGAGCTTCGTGGTCGAGCCCATCGGCCCGGCCGGCTGGGTGCTCAGCGCCTGCTCCGGGCACGGCTTCAAGCTCGGCCCATTGATTGCCAAGGGGCTCGCAGACGCCATTATTGATAACCGAAGCCCAGAGCATTTGCGGGAGTGGGCTGCCGGACGCGCGGCCCGTAGCGGATAAGCATCTCTGTGACTTGAGCAACGGCAGCAAGTTACCCGTAGAATTGCTCGCCTGTACGAATCCCACTTGCTCTGCTCGCCATGATGATGCTGGTTTTATAAACCCCTATCTTACCGATCTGCCGCTCTCAATAGCGGCAGATTTTGGGAGATTAGCCTTGCGGCGAGAACGGCAGAAATCGGGTCGAGACCTGTCTTGGGAGTGAGCGCCCTTCCGTACCGCTTGCCCCTTGTCCTCCGTTTCGGCATTCGCAAACGTTCTCCATAAGCAGACACTCATCTTTGCCCGGCGAAGCGTCTCATTCGGGGTAATTCAGCAACGCGGATGGCTTGCGTATAGACGCCCGGCAGGCAGCCCCCAGGTAGTTTACGCTTCCTCAGCAGTGGACAAGAACATTGCCTATAACCGCTCAATAGGCAGTTGTTTCCATGGCGAGGTCGGCGAAGGTTGATGAACAGTTTGAATTTGCCTGGCCTAGTAGCCAAGGAGAGCCCAGCGCAAATCGCCAGTATTATGATGGGCGTATGAGCCGGAACCCATCGGCAAGGCCGCTCAGCGTTTTACCGGTTCGGTGGAAAAACGGGCTGCGCGGGGGTCCAGTTCATGCCCCTGCCGCTCTGTGAGCGAACCATAAAGCTCAGGCCTGCGGCCGCGGATCCAGCGGCGTCCGGTGGCGAGCGGCAGCAGTTCAAGGTCGAGATCGGCGACCACCATGGCATCGGCTGCAGCCCAGGTTTCGGCGAGGATCCTGCCATAAGGGTCGATGATCATGGCATTGCCGGTGCGAACTTCGCCATTGTCTTCGCCGACGCCGTTGGAAAACAGCAGGAACATGCCGTTGTCGTGAGCCCGGGCCGGCAACCAGCGCAGGAGCCACTCGCGCCCCTTCGGCCCCCGAAATTCGGCTTCAATCGTCTCCCGGTCGAGGTCACGGTTGCGCCACAAGGCCGTGTCGATCACACCCATGGCATGGGGGCTACGCGACTGTGTGCCACCGGTCTGGTGGGGAGCCAGCAACACATCGGCACCTAGCAGCGCCGTGGCTCGGGCGTTCTCCACCAGATTGTTGTCCCAGCAGATCAGGACACCGACGCGCACATTCCACGGCGTGTCGAACACCGTATAGCGGTCGCCACTAGCAATCTCATCGTGTTCGAAGGCATGGATCTTGCGGTGGATGTGGTGACTACCGTCTGGCAGTGCCACGAGGTAGGAATTGTAGAGCTTGCCACCCTCGCCCCGCTCCAGGAACCCGGCGCCGATCAACATGCCGGACTGTTTTGCGAGCTCGCGTATGCGCCGCGACGAGGGCCCGGACTCGGCGTCTTCGGCCAGTTCATCCAGTTGCGCGCGGTCAAGAAAAGGTACGTGCCAATAACCAGTGATGCACATCTCGGGGAAAACCAGCATTTGCACATCCTGCTCGCGTGCAGCGGCGACGAAGCCCTCGATTATCGCCAGGTTATAGGTCTTGTCGTTTGCTCGGTGGGTGAACTGCACCGTGGCTGCCCGGATCGTGGTCGGCTGCGGTCCGCTCAAGACATGGCCTTTCCGTCGGCATCGAAGCGGTGGAGGAAGGCCGGATTGGCCGAAACGAACACCGTGGTATCCGGTGTGAAGCTCTGTTCGCCGAACAAACGAACAGTGATGAGCCCCGCTGCCTCGCTTTCGAGGTATAGATTGGTGTCGGCGCCCAGGTGCTCCACATGCATCACCCGCGTCTCCAACTGCCCTTCGGTGGAGTGGACCGTCAGGTGCTCGGGCCTGATGCCAATCGTTGTGGCGTCTGTCATGCCCAGCTTTTCGGCGGGAATGAAGTTCATCTGCGGCGAACCGATGAACCCGGCGACGAAGGTGCTGGCGGGCTTGTTGTAGAGCTCCATGGGGGAGCCGATCTGTTCAATCCTGCCGGCGTTCAGCACCACTATGCGGTCCGCCAGGGTCATGGCTTCTACCTGATCGTGCGTGACATAGATCATCGTGGCCTTGAGCTGCCGGTGTAGCCGCGCGATCTCGAGGCGCGTGTTGACGCGAAGAGCGGCGTCGAGATTGGACAGCGGCTCGTCAAAGAGGAAGAGCTTGGGCTTGCGAGTCAAGGCGCGACCAATGGCAACGCGCTGGCGCTGGCCGCCCGAAAGCTCTGCAGGGCGGCGATCCAGGTAAGGTTCGAGCGACAGCATGCGGCTGGCTTCGGCAACACGCGCTTCAATATCCGCCGCTGGCTCTCCCGCTTGCTTCATGGCGAGAGCCATGTTGTTGCGAACCGTCAGGTGCGGGTAAAGTGCGTAGGTCTGGAACACCATGGCGATGCCGCGCTTGGCAGGGGGCAAGTTATTGACGACCTGCCCATCGATCTCGATCGTGCCTGAGCCTGCGTCTTCGAGGCCCGCTATCATGCGAAGCAGGGTTGACTTGCCGCACCCCGAAGGTCCCACGAAGACTATGAATTCCCCATCGTGCACTTCGAGATCGAGGCCGCGTATCACTTCGGTATTGCCAAAGCTCTTGGTGATGCCTTGCAGGCGCAGGCGGGTTGTGAGGTTGGCCATGGCGCTGTCCTAAAGGTCGATGGCGCGCATTTCGCGAGCGCTCTGGTCGGCAGCCAGCACGATCTCGAGTGATCGGACCGCGTCTTCATTGTGCTTGGACAGGTCGAGGTTCTCACGGATGGCCCGTAGAACGAAGCGCTGCTCACGGGCACAGAGTTCGTCATGATCAGGCTCGTCCTCCGTGGAAAGCCATTCGTCGCTCCGGGCAAAGCTTCCGTCGGACTGCAGTTGGGCATGATGGGTGCGGATGCGCGCTGTCTTGGTATGCGTGGCATGGACGGAGGATTTTGCGCCCTCGTCCATGACGATGGATACGGCCCCTTTGGGCGAAATCACGTCTTTGACGAAAAACGCGGTTTCGCTGATCATCGGGCCCCAACCGGCCTCGTACCAGCCAATCGAGCCGTCGTCGAACGCCACCTGCAGATGCCCGTAGTTGAACTGATCGGGTGCGATTTCCTCTGTCAGCCGTGCACCGAGCCCGCGCACCTGGATCGGCTTGGCGTCAGTGATCTGGCACATCACGTCGACATAATGGACGCCGCAATCGACGATGGGAGACGTGGACTCCATTAGCGTCTTGTGCACTTTCCAGAATGAGCCGGCCGACTGCTGGTTGAGGTTGAGGCGAAACACATAGGGCGGCCCTAGTTCACGTGCCTTGGCAATAAAGTCGATCCAGGACGGATGGTGGCGCAGGATATAGCCGATGACGAGCTTGCGGTTGTGCTGGCGCGCAGCCTCGACCACACGCCGGGCATCCTCCACATTGGCCGCGATCGGCTTTTCGAGGAAGACATGAGCTCCCGCTTCCATGGCGGCTATGGCGTACTGCGCGTGTGTGTTGGTGTAGGTATTGATCGAGGCCAAGTCTGGTTTGGTCGCTGCCAAGGCCTCATAAAAATCGGCAAAATGGGGGTATGCGGCAAATTCTTCGGGAACAGCCCCGCTCCGGGTCACGAGGCCGACGATCTCGAAACCAGGTTCGTTATGATAGGCGAGGGCATGGCTGCGCCCCATCGTGCCAAGACCGGCAACAAGCACGCGGACGGGATTTTCGGTCATTTAACGGCACCTGAGGTAATCCCGCGGATCAACTGGCGCGAGAAGATAAGATAGAGAACCAGAACGGGAAGGATCGCCAGCGAAAGGGCCGCCAGAACTGCATTCCAGTTGGTGACATACTGTCCGATGAAAATCTGAGAACCCAGGGTAATAGTCTTGGTGGCTTCGCCTGGCGCCAGGATCAGCGGGAACCACAAGTCGTTCCAGATCGGGATCATGGTGAAAACAGCAACGGTGGCCATTGCAGGGCGCACCAGGGGCAGCACTAGGCGGAAGAAAATCTTGTACTCCGAGAGGCCATCTATACGGCCAGCATTCTTGAGGTCGTCGGACACCTGCCGCATGAATTCGGAGAGGATGAAGACGGCAAGGGGCAGGCCCTGAGCGGTGTAGACGAGGATCAGCGCCAGATGGGTGTTGACCAGACCGCCCGCGACCATCAGTTGCAGGATTGCAACCGTTCCGAGGCGGATGGGGATCATGATGCCGAGCGCCATGTAGAGACCCATCAGCGTGTTGCCGCGGAAGCGGTATTCAGACAGGGCAAAGGCCGCCATGGCCCCAAACAGAAGCACCAGCACCAACGAGCTGACCGTCACTAGCATGCTGTTGGCAAAATAAAGCAGGAAGTTGCCCTGGCCCAGCGCGGTTTCATAGCCGATCAGCGTGAAGGTTTCGGGCGTCGGTACCTCCAGCGGCGAGTTGAAGATGGCGCGCTTGGACTTGAACGAGTTGATGACGATCAGAAAGACCGGGAACAGCGCAATCACCGTATAGGTGATCAGGATGGCATGCGCGGCTATCTGGCTTTGAAGCGAGGTGCGGGTCTGGGCCATCAGAACTGATACCGGCGCATGCGGCGCTGAATGCCGAAGAGATAGACG
>JAQGKG010000297.1 GCA_028290245.1 Devosia sp.
GAGAGCGGATTCGGCAGCAATTGGGTCCCGGGTGGATTCTCGCGCTAAGCCGGGTGAGGCTCACAGTGCCACTCGATGCTGCAGCTCTTTGGCACGATCTGATTGCCGAATGTCATCGTCTGCCAATGTCGATGCCAGGGACAAGGCATAGGTTGGCTCCACATCAAAGGAGCATCCCGTGACCAGCACAATCTTGATAACCGGCACCTCGAGCGGCCTTGGCCGGGCAACCGCAAAGCTTTTCCAGGCCAAGGGCTGGAACGTCATCGCCACCATGCGCACGCCAGGGCAGGAGACGGAACTCAATCAACTCGACCGCACCCTGGTAACACGGCTCGATGTGCAGGATATCGGCTCCATCCAGTCCGCTGTCGCCGCCGGCATTGCCAGTTTCGGCCGCATTGATGGGCTGGTCAATAATGCCGGCTACGGCGCCTATGGCCCGCTAGAGGCGACATCGCTCGACAAGATCCGCCGCCAGTTCGACGTCAATGTGATCGGCCTCCTGGCAACGACGCAGGCCCTGCTGCCGCACTTCCGTGCCAACCGGAAGGGCACAGTCGTCAACATTTCCTCGGTCGGCGGCAAGATCGCCTTTCCGCTGGGCACGCTTTACCACGGCACCAAGTTCGCCGTTGAGGGGCTTTCGGAGTCCCTCCATTACGAACTGGCGCCGCTCGGCATTGCTGTCAAGCTCGTCGAGCCGGGTTTCATCGCCACCGATTTTTCGGGACGGTCCTTCGATTTCAGCAATGATCCGGCGATCAGCGACTACCAGCCGCTCGTTGAGGCGCTGACCACGGTTTTGGGCCCGATGATGGCGACGGGATCGACACCGCAACAGATCGCCGAAGTGGTCTATACCGCGACGACCGATGGCACCGATCAGTTGCGCTACGAGGCTGGCGGCGACGCCATCCAGTTCCTTGCAGGCCGGCGCGCCGTAGAGGATAAGACCTTCTTTGCCGGCATGCGGGAGCAGTTCGGGCTTAACGCCTGAAGCAAACTGCAGGCGTCGACTTGATCGGTGGCGCGAAGCGATAGACAGATGTCCCAGTTCAATGATCGGTAGGTCTCATGCACACGCATAGTTATGCGCTCGATACGACCTGGCGCACGGTGCTGAAGGATATGGCTATCGTGGCCGCCAATGTCCTGCGCCGCGCCGGCCTCTCGGACGATCTGTTCCAGCGTCCATCGGAGCGCCTTCCGCCGGAAGACTATTATCGTCTGTGGGACAGCTTGGAGGCGGAAGTCGCCGACCCGCTATTGCCGATCCGGCTTTGCGAGGCCATCCGCAGCGAGTCTTTTTCACCGCCGCTATTTGCAGCGCTGTGCAGTCCGAACCTTCTAGTGGCCGCACAGCGCATCGCTCACTACAAGACGTTGATCGGACCAATGCGGCTGGACGTCACGCAGGCAGCCGATATCGTGACCATCGAACTAACGTGGCTCGACCGGCATCTCTTGCCCCCGACATCCCTGGTGTTGATGGAATTGCTGTTTTGCGTTTCCCTCGTCCGCATGGGCACGCGTGAGCCGGTCCGGCCACTAACGGTCACCACCAGCGTGCTGCCAACGCCGCTCGCGCCTTACGAGATTTTTCTCGACGCCCGCATCCAGCGCGGCACCGGGCATAGCATCACGTTCACGCTGGCCGATGCCACCCGCCCGTTCCTCACATCAAACGAAGCGATGTGGTCGGCCTTCGAACCCGGTCTCCGGCAGCGTCTCGCCGATCTTGAAGCATCAGCGACAACCGCGCAGCGCGTGCGGTCTGCTCTGCTCGAAAGCCTGCCCAGCGGGCTAGCCACGATAGAGGCTATCACCCAAAAGCTTGCTGTGAGCCGACGGACCCTACAAAGGCGCATAGATGCCGAAGGCACCAGTTTCCAGGCGATCCTGAGGGAAACCCGAGAGGCTCTTGCCCGGCACTATCTGGAAAGGACCGCGCTTCCCGCTGCCGAAATCTCGTTCCTGCTCGGGTTTGATGAGCCAAACTCGTTCTATCGGGCGTTCAGGCTTTGGACCGGCACCACACCAGATAGGCTCAGGCGTGTAGGACGCTGACCCCATGCGGATTTTTTGAACCCGCGTGTCAATTTAGCTTAGCCAGTCTTCTCTAGCTCAGGCCAATCGACACTGACGTCAGCGATGATACGAACCGCTTGGTGCGGGGATCGGTTGGGTTGCCGAAGACTTGGGCGGATGGGCCGGTCTCGACGATGTTGCCGCCGTCGAGAAACAGCACGTTACCGGCGATGGTGGACGCCAGGCGCAGGTCGTGGGTGGCCATCAGCATGGTGGTGCCTTCGCGGGCCAGTTGCGCCAGCACTTCGACTACTTCGGCTGCCAGTTGCGGATCGAGGGCGGAGGTTGGCTCGTCGCATAGCAAAACCTTGGGCGAGGGGGCTAGAGCGCGGGCGATGGCCACGCGCTGTTGTTGGCCGCCGGACAGGTTTGCTGGCCAGGCATCGGCCTTGGCGCTCATGCCAACCTTATCGAGCAGTTCCGTGGCGCGCTTGCGGGCGTCCTCATGCGACCATTTTAGGACGGTCAGCAGTCCCTCCGTGACGTTCTCGATCGCTGTAAGGTGCGGGAAGAGCTGGAAGTTTTGGAATACCATGCCGGTCTTTCGGCGCAGCGCCAGGACATCGGCGCGATCGACCTTGCGGCCGGGCTGGATGTCGACCACGGCACCATCGATCCGAACTAAACCCGACTGGGGCGTTTCGAGCAGATTGACGCAGCGCAGCAGCGTACTCTTGCCGCTACCAGATGGACCGATCAACGCGGTGACGCTGCCTTCTGGGACTGTGAGACTCACACCCTTAAGGACCTCGGTGCCGTGAAAGCTCTTATGGATGTTTTCGACGGCGATCATGATGCGGCCTCCATGTAGCCGCCGTAACGCGAAAAGCGCTTTTCGACGCGGGCCTGCAGGCTGGACAGTACGGAGCTGACCACCAGATAAATCAGCGCGACTTCGACGTAGAGGATCAGTGGCTCATAGCTGGTGGCGACGATGCGTTGGCCGGCGCGAAACAGCTCGGGGACGGTGATCGCGGCCGCGAGCGAGGTGTCCTTGACCAACGAGATGAAGGTGTTTGACAGCGGCGGTACGGCAATGCGGGTCGCCTGTGGTAGAATGGTTCGTCGCAGCGCCTGTGCCCAGGTCATGCCGATGGAGTAGGCGGCTTCCCACTGGCCTTTGGGCACAGATAGCAATACCGCACGGATGATCTCGGACGTGTAGGCGCCGACGTTCAGCGTGAAGCCGATCAGTGCGGCTGGAAAGGCGTCCAGCACGATGCCAACGCTGGGCAGGCCATAGAAAATCAGGAATAGTTGAACCAGCAGCGGGGTGCCGCGAATGATCCACACATAGAAGCGAACGATCCACGCCAGCGGGGCAGGCGCGAACAGCCGGGTAATCGCCGCGACGAACCCCAGACCGAGGCCCAGCACAAAAGACAACAAGGTCAGCGGCACTGTGAAGAGACGGCATGCCCAAAGAAGGGAGGGCAGGGACTCAATCATCAGGGAAAGCCAGGGTGGCATCGCGGTTTCCATCGGTTCATACAAAAAGGACCGGGCGACCTGGTCACCCGATCCTTCTAGTTGCTAGTCGGCGCTTTCGCTACTGCGAGACGTCTTCGCCGAAGTACTTCTGCGAAATTTCAGCGTAGGTACCGTCGGTCTTGATGGCGGCGAGCGCCTCATTGATGGCGGCCAGCAGTTCCGGCTTACCCTTGGCGAGTAGGACGCCGGAGAAATCTGCGTCCTCTGCCGTAGCGACGACCTTCACGTTGGCATCAGGCTGCTGGGTCTTGAAGTCGAAGAACGACAGGCTGTCGTTGATGGTCGCATCGGCACGGCCTTGGATAACCAGTGCAACCGACTGGTCGAATCCTTCGGTTGCCACGATTTCGGCGCCGTACTGCTGGGCAAGCTTGCCGAAGTTGCTGGTGAGGGTCTGGGCTGCCTTCTTGCCGCTCAAGCTCTCGAAACTGGTGATGTCGGTATTGTCACCACGGACCACGAGGGCAGCCTTGGACGCAATGTAGGGCTCGGAGAAGTCGTACTTGGCCTGGCGGTCCGCATTGATGCCGACCTGATTGATCACGACGTCATAGCGGTTCGCATCCACGCCGGCGATCAGGCCATCCCATGGACCTTCGACGAACTCAGCGTCGACGCCAAGCTGCTTGGCAATGGCGCGGCCGATTTCGACGTCGAAGCCGACGAGTTCACCTGTGCTGTCGTGGAAGGTGAAGGGGGCATAGGTCCCTTCTGTGCCAATGCGCAGCGCGCCGGCGCTCTTAACAGTTTCAAGCGCGGACTGTGCGAAGGTCGGCGTTGCCATGGCCAGCACACCAATGGCCAAAAGCCATTTCGAGAGTTTCATAGTTGTCTCCTCATTGGCCGGTTTCAACTTACTAGCCCGGCAGTTCTGGTCCGGAAACTGCACTTCTCCGGGTATAGTTTCAACTGTTTGGATAGATGTTTTCCCGAGCCGCCAAAGCGCCGACATTACGTACTGTATAGGCGGGGTTCTATAGTGCTCCCGTTGCGTAAAACGCCCTAGAGGGGGCATAGAGGCCACACCGCGGACAGGCATGGCCTTCAAGTCCACGTGAAGGTGATGATCCGATGTAACCGCAGGCGCATACAAAGCGAATTGACTTGCGTATCGCCCCGTAGAGGATCGCCAATGTCCCGCTCAACTACCGTAACTATTGCCCGCGTCCAGCCGAGGCGCGCTGTGCTCGCTGCAATGCTGCTCTTGCCTGCCTTGGCCTTTGGTCTGTGGAACCGGCCAGTCGATGCCCAAGAGGCGCCTGTCGAAATTCCTGCGCCTGCAACCGCACTGATTGAAACCGGCACTTCAGCAACGGCGGTGTTTGCCGGCGGCTGCTTCTGGGGTGTGCAGGGCGTGTTCCAGCAT
>JAQGKG010000305.1 GCA_028290245.1 Devosia sp.
GCGATGGCCTGGTGGTGCATCCGAATTTCGTCGGTGCCGCCATGGTGGACGAGATCAAGCCTGTCGCCAAAGTGAAGGGCGCATCCAAGGCGCCAGCCGCTGGTGTCGAGGCTAAGGATGCGCCAGCCAAGACCGGAGCTGTTTCGGCAGTTCTGGGCAAAAAGGCTGTCGCCAAGAAGGCGGTGGTCGCGGCGATGGCCGATACTCCCAACAAGGCGGAGCCCGGTGTCGAGCAGTCGATCCCGGCTGCTGCCGAAGCGCCGGTGACGCCGGCCAAGCGCGCTGCGACCAAGAAGGCGACTGCGGTGATTGATGCCGCCGCCGCTGCGTCGCCAACGGTGCTCGTGCCGTCGGTTGTGAAGCTGAAGCCGGCGGTAAAGCCCGCTGCGCATGTGGAAGACCACGCGCCAGCCAAGCAGCTTGCCGCCAACAAACCCGCTGCGGCGAAAAAGCCTGCAGCACCCAAGGGAGCCAAGTAAATGGAAGCGACGGCAGCACAGACCGCCGATCTGATCACCGCAACCGCCCATGCGGCCATAGGCGGAGCGATCGACCCATTCACCTTCCGGCTCGCCATTTTTGTGCTGGCAATTTTTGTCGGCTATTTCGTGGTCTGGTCGGTGACCCCAGCCCTGCATACGCCGCTGATGAGCGTGACCAATGCGATTTCCTCGGTGATCGTGGTCGGCGCGCTGCTGGCGGTGGGCGTGCAGCTCGCGGCTGACGGCAACTGGGTCTCCAAGGCCTTCGGCTTCATCGCCCTGGTGTTTGCCAGCGTCAATATCTTTGGCGGGTTCCTCGTCACCCAGCGCATGCTGGCAATGTACAAGAAGAAGGGCTAACGCCGATGATCTCTGCAGATATTGCAGCCCTTCTCTATCTCGTTTCGGGCGTGCTGTTCATCATGGCGCTGCGCGGCCTGTCCAATCCGCGTTCGGCCCAGCAGGGCAACCGCTTCGGCATGATCGGCATGGGCATTGCCATTCTGACGACGCTGGCGCTGGCTGCGCCTAGCGATTGGGTCAGCTGGTTGCTCATCATCGGCGGCATCGGTCTTGGTGGCGGCATCGGCGCTTATATGGCTCGCACCGTCAAGATGACCGACATGCCGCAACTGGTGGCGGCGTTCCACTCGCTGGTCGGCCTCGCTGCAGTTTTCGTGGCGGCGGCAGCGCTGTATGCGCCCGAAGCTTTCGGCATCGGCATTCCGGGTGATATCCACGCCCAGGCACTCGTCGAAATGTCGATCGGCGTTGCCATCGGCGCCTTTACCTTTACCGGCTCGATCATCGCCTTCGCCAAGCTCAACGGCAATATGAGCGGCAAGCCAATCATGCTGCCGGCACGCCATGCCATCCACATCGTGATTGGCGTTGCGCTGCTGTTGCTGGTCTGGGCCTTCACCGTCTCGGCGGATCCATGGCTGTTCTGGGCCATCACCGTGCTGGCGCTGGTGCTGGGCGGGCTGATGATCATCCCGATCGGCGGCGCCGACATGCCGGTGGTCGTCTCGATGCTCAATTCCTATTCGGGTTGGGCCGCAGCCGGCATCGGCTTCACGCTAGGCAATACGGCGCTGATCATCACTGGAGCGCTGGTGGGATCGTCGGGCGCCATCCTCAGCTACATCATGTGCAAGGCGATGAACCGCAGCTTTATTTCGGTGATCCTTGGCGGGTTCGGCGGCGATAGTTCGTCCTCGGCTGCTGCTGCGGAAGACGATCGTCCAGTCAAGCAGGGCGCGGCTGAAGACGCAGCGTTCCTTATGCGCAATGCCAGCAAGGTGATCATCGTGCCCGGCTACGGCATGGCTGTGGCGCAGGCCCAGCACGCATTGCGCGAAATGGCCGACCTGCTGAAAAAGGAAGGCGTCACCGTAAAGTATGCCATCCATCCCGTAGCGGGCCGCATGCCGGGGCATATGAACGTGCTGCTGGCCGAAGCCAACGTGCCCTATGACGAAGTGTTCGAGCTCGAGGATATCAATTCCGAGTTTGCCCAGTCCGACGTTGCCTTCGTGATCGGCGCCAATGACGTGACCAACCCGTCGGCCAAGACCGACAAGACCTCGCCTATCTACGGCATGCCGGTGCTCAACGTCGAAGACGCCGGCACAGTGCTGTTCATCAAGCGCGGCATGGCTGCCGGTTACGCTGGCGTGCAGAACGAATTGTTCTACCGCGACAACACCATGATGCTCTTCGGCGATGCCAAGAAAATGACCGAAGATATCGTCAAGGCACTAGGTCATTGACCTGATTGTTGGAAGTCAAAGAATAAAATAGGGTCGCCCTCGGGCGGCCCTTATTTTTGTAGTGTAGACTTTTCTTCTTGGGCCGGGGGAGGGTGTCATGGCGAGGACTTCGAGAAAGCCGACCAACATGCAGGCGGCAAAGCCTGTCGAGGGGCCGCAGCCCAAAACGGCTGTTGTGGTCATACATGGGATCGGCGAACAGCGCCCACTTGAGACGCTCCGGGAATTTGTCGAGACCGTGTATCGGCGGGACCATACGCTGGCGAGCCTGCCGGTCGGGCTCAACGGCATGCTGGATATTTCGGTGGTGCCCGATGATGTGACTGGCTCTGCCGAACTGCGCCGGATCACCACGCTCAAAGATGGTCCGCAAAACCGGACGGATTTTTTCGAGTTCTACTGGGCAGACATCATGGATGGCACCCCCATCGATATGGTGACCGGCTGGATACGGACGCTGTTGCTGCGATCGCCGTGGCGCCTGCCGCAAGCCAAAAAGGTAAAGCGGGCCTGGCTGATTTTGCTTGTGATGGTGGTGCTGGTTGGTGCGTCGGGCCTGTTAGCGATCCACTCCGGCATTGCCGAACTCATCGAGAGTTCTGGTCCGGCGCAATGGATCGGCCAATGGCTTGGCGACATCAGGCCTTATGCCGGCGGCTTCTTCGTTTTAGCTGGCCTTGGGTTGTTGCTGGTAGGGATGGCACAGGCGCGCTTCGACATGAGCAAAGTAGCTGTTGGACCGTCGTTTGTCCTGATCGCGGCGGGCGCGGTGCTATTGGTCATTCCAGCATCAATCGCTAGTTCGCTGGCGTTCTGGGCTGCGCTGGTTACTGGCGGCGTGGGTTGGGCATTGAATGCCGTCATTACGCCCTATGCGGGCGATGTTGTTCGCTATGTGCGGGCAACGCCGAGGACGGTCGAGCGGCGCAGGCAAGTGCGCGAACGTGGGATGGCTCTGCTTGAGGCGCTGCACAAGAAGCGTCTAACTGGCCCACCACTTGAAGCGTTTACCCAGGCGAATGCGAATGATCCCCCACTATACGACCGGATCGTGCTAGTCGGGCACAGCCTTGGCACGATCATTGCGTACGACATCCTGCAACTGTTCTGGGAGAAGTATGGCCCGACACACCATCAGGACTGGGTGGCGGGCGATTCTGCAGTTCAGGAGGCCCTGCAGGCGTGTGATGCTTCGGTCAAGACAGCCTGGGACATTCCGCATGTTGCGGTCGATGCGACAGAGTTCGAGAAGTCGCGGGTTAGGCTCTTTTCATTGCTGCGCGACGCACGGCCGGGTTGGCGCATCAGCGACCTGATCACGCTGGGTAGTCCGCTAGCTCACGCCGAGTTCTTGATGGTCGACAGCCCGCAGCAGGTCGAGGATGCTTGTTTCGAACGCCGGTTCGCGACCGCCCCACCGCGCCCCGACCCGATGCTTGGCAGCATGCTGGTTGCACCACCCGGACCTAACCTGCGCCAAGGACAGCAGCCGATCGCTTATCCGCATTTCGCCGCCCAGTTTGCGGCGGTGAAGTGGACCAATCTATATGACGAACACGCAAATCCGCTATTGGGTGACCTGATCTCGGGCAGCCTGGCAGGCAGTTTCGGGTCGGCTATCCACGAGCGCAGAGTAACCATAAGGCGACCCGGCCTAAGAGGTGCCCTCGGTCGCATATTCACGCATACGCAATATTGGAGTTGGCACCCGAGCTACGAGGCCGACGTAGAGGGCGCCGATCGAGCGAGTATGCTTCTTAGTGTCGTGGAGCGGCAACAAGCGCTTTGGAAGAATGTGCCCGATCACATCGTTCAGTTGCGCCTCGCTCTGCGCCTGTGGTCCGAGGGCGATCAAAAGCCTCAATAGTGCGGCGGTGGGGGTTCGGTGCTGGGGTCGGCGATGTGGACGCCGGAGCGGACTTGTTGGTCTACGGTGTCCAGCTTGCGGGTCAGCAGGTCGATCTGACGCCATTGAGCGGTGATGGTGGTATTCAGTTCCTCGATGGTCTGGTCCTGGTAGGCGATGCGGGTTTCGAGGGCTTCGAGGCGCTCGGCAAAGTCGGTCATGGCGGTGTCCTTTTGCGCTGCTTCTATCGCAATTGTGGCGCGAGGTCAGCACAGCGTGATTGACGTTAACGGAACTCTTTAACCGCCCGGCCTGTTGTTTTGTGATTCAACGGCAACAACGGGAGCCGGACATGGCGACCATTACGGCAGTTTCAAAGCAGTTCTTCTCAGGCCTCGATGCTGATCGGCATAACGCGCTTGGCCTCGCATTGAGCGCAGCGCTGCCGCTGGCCGTGTTTGTCATCGCAAACGGTATCGCCCAGCTCAATGGAATGGTGCCGCTGTTTTTTGCGCCGTTTGGCCTGACCGGTTGGATGGGCGGGGTGCTGCATCTGGGCAGTCTGCCGCTGTTCGGTGCTGCCCGCTGGATGGTGGCCAGCCGTGGCGAGCGTGGTCGCGTGGCTGGTTATTGGGTTGTGGCGCTGATGGCTGGCATGATTGTGCAGCCGTTCCTCGTGATGCCGCTGGATACGCTGGCGCTCAGCATCGTGTCGTTTTCGCTTTTGGTGGTTGGGCTAGGCGCTATGGTGCGCGTGGCGGAAGTCGATCCCAAGGCGGCGATGATCATGGCGCCGGGCATGGCGTGGATGGGCTTTTCAGCCTTTGTCGGCTTGAGCTTTGCCGCAGCCTGGGCTCCGCCGTTTGCGGTAACCAATAGTCAGGGCGCCGCCTAGTTACCTTTGGGTGCGTGCTTGCAGCGGGCTACATTCCGCGCCATGTCATGGTCGAAGAGGATTTGCCCATGACCAAACTGCTCAAGATCGATGTGTTCACCGACGTGGTCTGCCCTTGGTGCCTCGTCGGCTCGGCGCGCCTCGATAAAGCTATTGCGGCCCTGCCGGACGATGTCGACGTGGTTGTTGAAAACCATCCATTTTATCTTGATCCCAGTACGCCGGCAGAAGGCGTCGTGGTGGCTGACATGCTGCGCGAGAAGTACGGCAAGGACCCCAAAGAGATGTGGGAGCGGGTGGAAAGCGAAGCGCTGAAGGCCGGCGTCGAGCTCGACCTCAGCCAGCAGCCGCGCATGTTTCCGACCAAGAAGGTGCACACGATCACCCGGCTAGCCAAGCCGCTGGGCATTCAGCATGAGTTGGCCAATGCCATCGCCCATGCGTATTTTCTTGAGCACCGTCAGGTCAATGACGACAATGTTCTGGCCGATATCGCTGCGGAATTTGGTTTTGATCGCGGTGACGCGCTGGATTTGATGAATGACGAGAACGAGCTGGCGATTACCGAGCAGCTTGCAAATGAC
>JAQGKG010000310.1 GCA_028290245.1 Devosia sp.
AGCGGCATCCACTGGCCGGATTTGGATGAAGACCTCAGCATTGCCGGCATGTTGACCGGCTGGAAAGCGCCAGACGCGCGACAGCCTGGAATTGCGGTAGAATAGATGATCACCAAACTCCTCATCGCCAATCGAGGTGAAATCGCCTGCCGGGTGATCAAAACCGCTAGGCGCATGGGCATTGCCACCGTGGCGGTCTATTCCGATGCGGACCGCGAGGCGCTGCATGTGCGGATGGCGGATGAGGCGGTGCATATCGGGACGTCGCCGGCCAAGGATAGCTATCTGCAGATCGACAAGATCATTGCGGCTTGCCAGCAGACCGGGGCACAGGCGGTGCATCCGGGGTATGGTTTCCTGTCGGAAAATCCGAAGTTTGCGGCGGCGCTGGAGGCCGCGGGGATTATTTTTGTCGGGCCGCCGGTGAAGGCCATCGAGGCGATGGGCGACAAGATCACATCCAAGAAGCTGGCGGCGGCGGCAGGCGTATCGACCGTGCCTGGCCACATGGGCTTGATCGACGACGCCGAGCACGCGGTGAGGATCAGCCAATCTGTCGGCTATCCGGTGATGATCAAGGCCTCGGCGGGCGGTGGCGGCAAGGGCATGCGCATTGCGTGGAACGATGCCGAGGCGCGCGAGGGTTTCGAGCGCAGCAAGTCCGAGGCGGCGTCGTCGTTTGGCGATGATCGGATTTTCATCGAGAAATTCGTCACCGAGCCGCGCCATATCGAAATTCAGCTGATCGGCGATAGCTTTGGCGACGTGCTGTATTTGAACGAGCGCGAATGCTCGATCCAGCGGCGCAACCAGAAGGTTATCGAGGAGGCGCCGTCGCCATTCCTCGACGAGGCGACGCGCAAGGGGATGGGCGAGCAGTCGGTCGCACTGGCCAAGGCGGTGGGTTACACCAGCGCCGGGACTGTCGAATTCATCGTCGACGGCGCGCGCAATTTCTACTTTCTCGAGATGAACACGCGGCTGCAGGTAGAGCATCCGGTGACCGAACTGATCACCGGGCTGGACCTGGTGGAACTGATGCTGCGCGTGGCCAATGGCGAGAAGCTGCCGCTGAGGCAGGATCAGGTGCAGCGCAATGGTTGGGCCATCGAGAGCCGGCTCTATGCGGAGGATCCGTATCGCAATTTCCTGCCCTCGACAGGACGGCTGACGCGCTATCGGCCGCCGACGGAAAGCGCGTCCGAGACGCTGGCCGTGCGCAACGATACCGGTGTGTTCGAAGGCGGCGAGATTTCAACCTACTACGATCCGATGATCGCCAAGCTGTGTACCTGGGCGCCGACGCGGCTGGAGGCCATCGACGCCATGGCCGTCGCGCTGGACAGCTTCGAGGTTGAGGGCGTCGGCAACAACCTGCCGTTTCTCTCGACGGTGATGGACCAGGACCGCTTCCGCGAGGGGCGGCTGACCACGGGCTATATTGCCGAGGAATTCCCCGAGGGTTTCCATGGCGCCGAATTGCCGCGCGGGCGGTTGATCGAGGTCGCGGCTGCGGCGGCGATGATGCGGCTGGTGCAAGAGGATCGCAAGGGGCTGGTGGCGCATACGCCGTTGGTTTCGACGTCGGAACTGTATGGCGAGTTTGTCGTGGTCATCGAGGGCGAGCAGGTGCCGGTGAAGCTGCATCGGCTCGATCCGGCTGGCGTGTGGGAATTGAACCTGTTTGACACCGCACTGACCGCGAATGGCTTCGACTGGCAGCCGGGCGGTACGTTGGCGAGCATCCGTTGGTCGAACGGGCAGGCTTCAGTGATCAAGGTCGCGTCGACAACGTCTGGGTTCCGCATCCGATATCGCGGTGCCGATCTCAAGGTGATGGTGGTTCGGCCGCATGTCGCGGCACTGCTGTCGCATATGCCGGTGAAAGTGCCGCCCGACATGAGCCGGTATCTGCTGTGCCCGATGCCGGGGCAGGTGGTGCGGATCGACGTTGCCGAGGGCGATATTGTGGAAGATGGGCAGACGCTGGCCATCGTCGAAGCGATGAAGATGGAAAACGTGCTCAAGGCCGAAAAGCGGGCGCGGGTCAGCAAGGTGCATGCGGTGGCAGGTGCGGTGCTGGCGGTGGATGCGGTGATCCTCGAATTCGAGGCAGTGTGATGAGCGAGACACCGAACTTCGCCCACTGGGCGGCCCTTGCGCAGAAAGAGCTGCGCGATACGCCGGTCGCCTCGCTGGATCGCGACTATGGCGGCATCTCAGTCAAGCCGGTGTATTTCGGCGAGGGTGCGGAGACGCCGGGCGTCGAGCCGTTTACCCGCGGCGTGCGGGCGACCATGTATGCCAACCGGCCGTGGACCATCCGGCAATATGCGGGTTTTTCCACGGCGCGCGAGAGCAACGCCTTTTATCGGCAAGCGCTGGAAAAGGGGCAGAAGGGACTGTCCGTCGCCTTCGATCTGGCGACGCATCGCGGCTATGACAGCGACCATCCGCGCGTGGTGGGCGATGTCGGCAAGGCGGGCGTGGCGATCGACACCATAGAGGACATGAAGGTGCTGTTCGACGGCATTCCGCTCGATCAGATGAGCGTGTCGATGACCATGAATGGCGCGGTGATCCCGGTGCTGGCGATGTTTATCGTGGCGGCCGAGGAGCAGGGCGTGCCGCAGGCCAGGCTCGAGGGGACCATCCAGAACGATATCCTCAAGGAGTTCATGGTCCGCAATACCTACATCTACCCGCCCGAGCCGAGCATGCGGATCGTCGGCGATATCATTGCGCATACGGCGCGACGTATGCCCAGGTTCAACTCGATTTCGATCTCGGGCTATCACATGCATGAGGCCGGGGCGACGGCGGTGCAGGAGCTGGCCTACACCTTGGCAGACGGCATGGAATATGTCCGGGCGGCGCAGGCGCGGGGGCTGGATATCGACGCGTTCGCGGGGCGGCTGAGCTTCTTTTTCGGCATCGGCATGAACTTCTTTCTCGAAGTCTCCAAACTGCGTGCTGCGCGGCAGTTGTGGAGTGAGATCATGACCGGGCTCGGGGCGAAGGACCCGCGGAGCAAGATGCTGCGGACCCATTGCCAGACTTCGGGCGTGTCGCTGACCGAGCAGGATCCGCACAACAATATCGTGCGCACGACGATCGAGGCGCTGGCGGCGACCTTGGGTGGTACGCAGTCGCTGCACACCAACAGTTTTGACGAAGCCATCGCGCTGCCGACCGAGTTTTCGAGCCGGATTGCGCGTAATACGCAACTCATTTTGCAGCATGAAAGCCACATCACCGACGTGGTCGATCCGCTGGGCGGCTCCTATTATGTAGAGGCGCTGACGGCGCAACTGGTGGCGGGTGCCAAGGCGCTGATCGGGGAGGCCGAGGCGCAGGGCGGCATGACCAAGGCGGTGCAATCAGGCGGACCCAAGCTCGAGATCGAGAAGGCGGCGGCGCAGCGCCAGGCGCGGGTCGATCGTGGCGAGGACGTCATCGTCGGGGTCAATCGCTATCGGCTCGATGTCGAGGATGCGATCGAGGTGCGCGACATCGACAATGCCAAGGTACGGCTGGAGCAGGTGGCGCAATTGCAGCGCATCCGGGCCAGCCGCGACGAGGCCAAATGCCAGTCGCTGCTGGATGCCCTGCGCGAATATGCGGCCAAGGACGAGGGCAATTTGCTCGAGGCGGCGATCGAGGCAGCACGGGCGCGGGCGACTTTGGGTGAGATTTCTCTGGCCATGGAGGACGTGTTCGGTCGCCACTCAGCAATCACGCGCGTCATTTCTGGCGTCTATGCGGAGGGGTACGGCGACGACCCGGAGTTTGCCGCTATCGCCGGGCGCATCGAGAGCTTCAAGGCAGCCCGCGGGCGGGCACCGTCGATCTTCATCGCCAAGATGGGGCAGGATGGGCATGATCGCGGCGCTAAGGTGATCGCCTCGGCCTTCGCCGATCTCGGCTTTACCGTGCATATGGGCGACCTGTTCGAGACCGCGCCGGAAGTGGCCGCTCATGTCGATGAGCTCAAGGTCGACGCGGTCGGAGTGTCGTCGTTGGCGGCGGGGCACAAGACGCTGGTGCCTGAATTGATTGCGGCGCTGCGGGATCGCGAACTGGGCGAGGTCACGGTCATTGTCGGCGGCGTCATCCCGGAGCAGGATTATGAGTTTTTGCTGGACGCTGGCGTCGCGGCAATCTTTGGCCCAGGTACCAATGTGCTCAGCGCAGCGTTTTCGGTGCTCAGCCAGATCGAGGGAAGGCTGAGCAATCGATGAAACGGATTTCACAGTCGTCACCCTCCCCCTTGCGGGGAGGGTCGGGGAGGGGGAGTTTTACCCCCAATATCGGGGCTCCCGCACCCCCACCTAGCCTCCCCCGTCAAGGGGGAGGTACCGCGCAGTGGATGTGGCTCGATCTTGTGGACATCGGCGCATGATCGGTCGCCTGAACCACATCGCTATCGCCGTCCAGGACCTCGCGGCCGCGTCGGCGAAATATCGCGATCTGCTTGGCGCTCGTGTCGGGCAGCCGCAGGCGCTGCCGGAGCATGGGGTGACAGTGGTGTTTATCGATACCGGCAATGCCAAGGTCGAGCTGTTGGAGCCTCTGGGCGATAGCTCGCCGATTGCCGCATTCCTCGCCAAGAACCCGTTAGGCGGCATGCATCACATTTGCTTTGAGGTGCCGGATATTCTCGCCGCTGCTGCGACGCTGACAGCCAGCGGCGCGCGGGTGCTGGGCGATGGAAAGCCCAAGATTGGTGCGCATGGGCTGCCGGTCTTGTTCCTGCATCCTAAGGATTTTGACGGCACGTTGATCGAGCTGGAACAGGTCAGCGGCTAGCTGCAAGGGCCGCGGGTTGCTCGGAATACACCGCGCTGGATGCCTTCAGGCCCAATGCAGTGCCCACGGCGAATAGCGTTGGGGATGACAGGTCGAAATCTGCGGCGGCAATGATCGACTCCGCGACGGTACCGCGCCAGGTCTTCTGGTTCGGCCAGCTGATGTCGCTAGCGATGACTGCGGGCGTCGAGGGCGCCATGCCGCCGTCGAGCAGGCGTTGGACGATGTCGGGCAGGGTGCGGCGCGACATGTAGTAGATATTGGTGGTCGCCGGATCGGCCAAGGAGCGCCAGTCAAGGTTGTCGGGCAGCACGCCCTTGCGGGAATGACCGGTGACGAAGCGGACGGCTTGGGCGCAGTCGCGATGGGTTAGCGATATGCCGAGGCCGCTGGCCAGCGCCAGTGCTGCGCTGATCCCCGGCACCACGCTGACGTTGATGCCGTGCTGTTCCAGCATGGCGATTTCTTCGCCGGCACGACCGAAGATCATCGGGTCGCCGGATTTGAGGCGAACGACGTGCTTGCCCTGTTGGGCCAGTTTCAGCATGGTCTGGTTGATGTCTTCCTGCCGGCAGCTATCGCGTCCGGCTCGCTTACCGACCAACATGCGCTTAGCCTCACGCCGCGCTAGTTCCAGCACCTCGCCTGAGACTAGGTCGTCGAACAGGATCACATCGGCCGACTGCAGCGCACGAACAGCTTTGATGGTGAGCAGGTCCGCATCACCCGGGCCGGCGCCAACGAGAGTTACGCGGCCATGGGTTGGCGCTGGAGCCATCAGTGCTGCGTCGTGGTCCGTGGTCTGTGGGGTAGCCGGGCCAAAAGCCTGCTCGGCAAGTCGCTCCCAAAAGGCGCGGCGTGGGGGGCCGGCCGGTAGCCGTGCCATCACCTTGGGGCGGATGGTGGCGGCAAGTTGGGCCCAGTCGCTCAGCGTTCGCGGCAGTAGTGTCTCGATGCGGCGGCGCACCGCCTGGCCGAGGATCGGCGCGGCGCCGGCCGTTGAAATGCCGACCACCAAGGGCGAGCGGTTGACGATGGCGCCGAACTGCAACTGGCAGAATTCCGGCTTGTCGATGACATTGGACGGCACCCCGGCAGCATGCGCCGCTTCTACGAAAGCCTTGGCCTCGTCGTCATGCTCGATGTCTGCGACGGCAAAGGCTGCGCCTTGCAGATCCGCCGCGCACCAGTGGCGGTCGATCAGATTGACCCGATCGGCCAGCGCTTCCAGCTCGCTGCAGCGGTCGGCCACCGGCGCAAATACGTCGACTTGCGCCCCGGCAGCAGCCAGTAGCTCGATCTTCCAGCAGGCTGGTTCCGATCCGCCGATGACCACGGCGCGCTTGCCACGCAGGTCAAGGAACAGCGGCAAGACCGCAAGTGGTGCCATGCGGTCGGGCAGGCGTTGGGTTGGGACCAGTTTGATGGGTGCCATGTGATCAACTCCACGGAAATGAAAAAGCCGCCAACCGATGCATCCCCGGTCGCGATGACCTGGATGCAGTGGTTGGCGGCTTTGCCTGTGGTGCCCGTCACTGGACACCGTGTAGCCTAGGCAATGCATAACTTGTGCCACGGCTATCGAGGCGAAAAGTTATGCGTTTTCAGAGGCTTGAGTGAGCGTGTCTTCACGGCCCAGAGTGCCGCTGCGCAATTGCCCGGCGCACTGCCTATCCGGCAGGCAGATCGGCTTGTTGCTGGCGCGTCATGTAGGCGTCGAGCTGGTCGGGGTCGAATACCTCTCCGTCAAAGAACCGGTCTGGCAGCATGGTGAAGGGCGAGGGGACGCCAGCAATGGGGCCAGCATGCTGCCGGTTAGCTTCAAGCTTGCTGTCAGCAAGCGGGAGATTGACGCCAAGTGGCTTGAGGGCTGCCCGATAAAGATCCGGACGGAAACTGGCAGCAGCAATGGCCGCCGCTTGAGGGCTGGGCTTGAGTTCGCCCCAGCGCACCATCTGGCTGTAATACCACAGCGCGTGGCTCTGCCAGGGGAAGTTGGCGGCGCTGGCATGGGGGATGAAAAAGCCCGGCACGGTTTGCGAAACGCCGGCGCCTGTGTCCAGCATGCCGGACAGGGCGCGTCGCACGAGGGAGACAGGCTGATCGAGATAGGCCGGGCCGGCCATGATGCGGGCTGCCTCGTCATGGTTGGCGGGGTCGGCGCACCACGCTCCGGCATGGTAGATGGCGCGGATCACGCCGCTGACCAACTCAGGGTGCTGTTCCGCCCAACTGGCGCGCATGCCGATGACCTTGTCGGGGCTCGACTGCCAGATCGAGGCTTTGACCGTGGCGATATGGGCGCCTTTTGTGGCAACACCGACACTGTTCCACGGCTCGCCGACGCAATAGCCGTCGATGACTCCAGCGCCCAAGGCGTCGGGCAACAGCGGCGGCGGCAGCACGACGATCTCGACGTCGCGATCCGGGTGCACACCGCTCGCGGCCAGCCAGTAGCGCAACTCGTAATTGTGCGACGAGGTCTGGTGCACCACGCCGAAGCGCAGCTTGCGCGGCGACGCGGCAACGACCCTCGCCAGTGCCAGCCCGGTCGGTCCCGCCACAAGATTTCCCGGCGCACCCTCGGCCAGCATGGCCTGCCAGAGTGTGTCGCTGACGGTGACGCAATTGTTGCCGAGGCCGAGCACCAACGGCGTGATCATCGGCGTGGGAATCGGCGTCAGGCCGAGGCTGGCGGCAAGCGGCATCGGCGCCAGCATCTGTGCAATTTCGAAATGCCCGATGGCAGCCCGGTCACGGATATTGGCCCAGCTGGTTTCGCGCACCAGATTGATATCGAGCCCTTCGGCTTCGGCAAAGCCGCGCTCACGGGCCAGTACCAAGAGGGCACTGTCGAATAGCGGAAGGAAGCCGGCGGTCAAACGGGTGGTGGACATGGCTCTTCCTATGGTCCGAGCAGGTCGGCCGCGGTGATCAGGCTCTGCGCGATCTCGACCAGCTTGCGGTTCTGGTTCATGGCTGCGGAGCGCAACAGGGCATAGGCGTCGGCCTCGCTGATGCCACGCGTCTTCATCAGGATGCCCTTGGCGCGATCCACCAGCTTGCGATCTTCCAGCTCGTTGCGAACATCGGCGAGTTCCTGGCGCAGCTTGGCGAAGGCGTTGAAACGCGAAACCGCCATGTCGAGGATGGGCTTGACCCGCTCCTTGCGCAGGCCATCGACCACATAGGCGGAAACGCCGGCCTCGACGGATTTTTCGATCATCGCACCATCGGAGCGATCGACGAACATGGCGATGGGGCGCTGCACGACTTTGGAGAGCGAGAAGAAGTGCTCGAGCGTGTCGCGCTGCGGGTTTTCGAGATCGATGACGATCACGTCCGGGTCGCTGTCCTGAATAGTCCGCGCCACTTGATTGACGTCATGCAGCACGACGACGCGGGTATGGCCGGCCTCGCGCAAGCCGTCCTCGATGATCGAGGCGCGGATGCGGTTTTCGTCGATGATCAGGATCGAAAGCTCGGATGCACTCATCGGCAGCAGTTATCCATTGCTGGGCGCCGGGGACAATACTTATGGCTGCATGGCTTGGCTGCTTGCATCAGCCCACCATCAAAATCAAAATCAGCAGCAGCACGCCGACGGCACAGACCAGCACAAGACAGGTGGTTTGCCAGAAGCGCAGCCGCTCGGCCATGGGACGCACGGTTCCGGCCGGTGGCGTGATGACGGCATTGGGATGGGTCAGGTCGTAGACCAGCTCCGATGCCTCCGCATAGCGATGCTGCGGATTGACCGCGACGGCGCGTTCGATAGCGGCCTCGACCCAAAGCGGAATGTTGCGGGCCGGGTCGAACGGCTCGAACTGCAACCGCCAGAGGTCTTTGTCGTTTTGCACCCGCGCCGCGGCGTCGCCATAGGGCAGGCGGCCTACCAGCATCTGGTAGGCGATGACGCCGAGCGAAAACAGGTCCGATTGCACCGAGCCGGGCGCGCCGAGCAGGCACTCGGGCGCGGTATATTGCACGGTGCCAGGCCAGTCGCGCGGTTGACTGGTGTTATCGAGTTCACTGACCCCGGCGACGCTGGTGGCACCGAAGTCGATGATGGTCGCGGTGCCGGTGGCATCGATCAGCACATTGTCGGGCCGCAGATCCTGATGGATCATCGACTGGCGGTGGAAGGCGGTGAGGCCCTTGGCGAGCTGGCCGATGATGTCGCGGACGCTGGTCAGGCTGGGCCGCGGATTGTCGCGCATCCTCTGGGTCAGCGTCTGGCCATCGATATAGTCGGTCAGCAGGTAAAGCGCGCTGGGCTTGGTCTCCCGCTGCACGCTCTTGAGCACATGCGGACTGTTGAGCCGGCGGGCGATCCACTCCTCCATCAGGAATTGCCGGAGATAGGCGTCGCCATGCGGGTCATCGGCCACCGGCACCTTGAGGGCCAGAAGGCGCTGAGTGACTGTGTCCTGCACGAGGTGAACGCTGCTGCGCGCGTTGCCATGCAATTGCCGGATCACCCGTAGCCCGTCGATCTCGTCCTGCTCGACAAGGCGGGGCGGCAGAGGCAGGTTCGGCGCAACGGTCAGGTGATCTGCCAGCCCGGCCGGCGGCAGCGTATCGACGCGGAGGATCTGGATCGTCAGATTATCGGTGCTGCCGTGATCTAGGGCGAGGGTGGCAATCTCACGCGCCGCCGTGTCGAGGTCGGTGGAATGGCGGGCAATGCTATCGGCCATGCTGGAGCCATCGACGAAGTCATGGCCGCCATCGGTGGTCAGCACGAAAATGTCGCCCGGCATCAGCGCAAGCTGCAGGTAATCGATCTCGATATTGGGACCAACGCCGAGGGCGCGCGCCAGATAGGCGCCGCTGCGATGGTCACGGGTCAGCGGTTCAAGCGAACGCCCGATGACGCGCCCGATGCGGGAATCCCCGACATGCAGGATATGGGCGGAGCGCGACTTGAGGATCAGCGCACTGAGCGTGCAGACATAGCCACGATCGGGATCATCGGGATGCGCCGCCGCCTGACCTTGCGTGTGCAGCCATGAATTGACCGCAGCAATGACCCGTTGCGCGGCAGTACGCACCGGCCAACTGTCGGCAGTGCAATAATAGTCGGTCAGCAGCGACTTGACCGCGGTCTCGGCGGCGATGGCGCTGGCCGAACTGCTGGAAATGCCGTCAGCCAGCGCGACAACCAGGCCCTTCATGTGCAAAAGCGGCGGCTCGGGAATGAGCGCGCCGTGAAAGTCCTGATTGGCAGCCTTGCGGCCCTTGTCGGAATATTGGCCGAGCGAAACCGTCAGCGTGTCGATGATGGCGTTCCCGTAAAACTGGAGGCCCGCGCGAGCGAGCCTCCGATATGGGTTATTCGGCTGGTGCCATGCGGGTGGTTGCAACCACGCCGCTCGGCTGGCGCTTGGCGCCGGTACGGACGTGGGTGGCGTAGAGCGCCAGGCCGACGAAGGCTAGGCCGCCGACCAGATTGCCCAGCACGGTGGGGATTTCGTTCCAGATCAGGTAGTCCATGATCGAGAACTGGCCGCCCAGCATGATGCCGGATGGGAACAGGAACATGTTTACGATGGAATGCTCGAAGCCCATGTAGAAGAACAGCATGATAGGCATCCACATGCCGATGACCTTGCCGGAGACCGAGGTGGACATCATGGCGGCGACGACGCCGGTCGAGACCATCCAGTTGCACAGCACGCCACGGATAAACAAGGTGAGCATGCCGGCAGCGCCATGGCTGGCATAGCCCACCGTGCGGCCCTCGCCGATATGACCAATCGCGACGCCCACTGGATTAGGGGCCTCGGTGAAGCCGAAGGTAAAGATGATCGCCATCATCACGGCTACGAGGAAGGCGCCGGCAAAATTGCCGACGAACACCAGGCTCCAGTTGCGCAGCACGCCGCGCCAGGTCACGCCAGGTCGCTTATCGATCAGCGCCAGCGGCACCAGCGTCATGACGCCGGTGAGCAGGTCGAACCCCATCAGATACAGCAGGCAGAAGCCGACGGGGAACAGGATTGCTCCGGCCAACGGCTGGCCGGTATTGACGTTGATGGTGATGGCGAAAGCCGCCGCCAGCGCCAGGATGGCGCCGGCCATGAAGGCGCGGATCAGCGTGTCCCGCGTTGACATGAACACCTTGGCCTCACCGGCATCGATCATCCGGGTCACGAATTCAGTTGGTACGACGTAAGACATTGCCTGGTCT
>JAQGKG010000417.1 GCA_028290245.1 Devosia sp.
ACTTGCCAACACCGCCCGCACCGAGCCTGCCATTCCGTTTGGGGCTGCGCGTGGCTATCTGACCAAGCCCACCAATGGCGTCAACGTCGTCGAATACGGCGCCGGAGATGGCTTCGGCGGTATCAGCCAGGGCATATCCGTGGTCACCCGCGCCGATGCGCAGGTGGTGGCGCCGGCCGATGGCTGGGTGCTGTATAAAGGGCCTTACCTCAATTACGGCCAAATCGTCATTCTCAATACCGGCCAGAGCTACACCGCACTCCTGGCGGGCCTTGATTCGGTAACCGTCGACATCGGCCAGTTCGTGCAGATGGGGATGCCGCTGGGCACGATGGGTTCACGCACAATTGGCCGCTCGGTCACCACCAACGCTGGCGTAGCCCAGCCGACCCTCTATATTGAACTTCGACAAAACAACGAGCCCATCGATCCAACCGGATGGTGGGCCAACCCGACACAGAGTGGATAGAACCCTCATGCGCCTGACTCCTCTTAGCACGCTCGCCATCGTCGTGGCGCTGTCGCTGCCTACCGGTCTGCTGTTTGCCCAAGAACCGGCCCCTGCGCCGGCGCCGGCTCAAGATCAGGCACCGCCGGCCGAGCCTGCCACTACCAGCGGCGAAGAGCTTGCGCCGACCCCCGAGGAAAACGCGGCCGCACCGCGCGATCCGCTCGAAATCTATGCCGACCTCAACCTGTTCGGCGAAATCTTCGATCGCATCCGGGCCGAATATGTCGATCCGCCCGATGAGCAGGAGCTGATCCGCGCCGCCATCCAGGGCATGCTGACCTCGCTCGACCCGCATTCCGGCTATTTGCCACCGGCTGACTATAACGATATGCAGGAGGACACCTCCGGCGAATTCGGTGGCCTCGGCATCGAAGTCACCATGGAAGAGGGCGTCATCAAGGTCATTTCGCCCATCGACGACACCCCGGCCGCCAAGGCCGGCATCATGTCCAATGACTTCATCGTCCAGCTAGACGGCGTCGACATACAGAACCTCACGCTTGATGAGGCCGTCGCCAAGATGCGCGGGCCGATCGGCTCGTCGATCAAGGTCACCGTGGTGCGCGAAGGCGTGGAAAAGCCGCTCGACTTCGATCTGACCCGTGCCACCATTGCCATGCGCGCCGTGCGCTGGAGCATGGAAGGCGGGGCCAAGGAAGGCGAAGGCGACGTCGCCGTGGTTCGTTTGTCCCGCTTCTCGGAGCAGGCATTCATCGGAATCGAGAAGGCCATCAAGGACATCTACGCAGCCCGTGACGGCGTGGCGCCCAAGGGCATCATCCTCGATATGCGCAACAATCCGGGCGGTCTCGTCGATCAGTCGGTCTATGTCGCCGATGCCTTCCTCAAGCAGGGTGCTGTGGTCTTGACCCGTGGCCGTATTGCCCAGGAAAGTGCACGCTATGACGCCCAGCCCGATACGCTGGATGCGATGATCGCCGATGTGCCGCTGGTGGTGCTGATCAACGGTGGTTCGGCCTCGGCTGCTGAAATCGTCGCCGGTGCCCTGCAGGACCACAAGCGCGCCACCCTCGTGGGCACGCGTTCCTTCGGCAAGGGCTCCGTTCAGTCGATCATCTCGCTTGGCCCCGATGGCGCCATGCGTTTGACCACGGCGCGTTACTACACGCCGAACAATCGCTCGATCCAGGCCTTGGGCATCACGCCCGATATCGAGATCAAGCAGGTCGTGCCCGAGGAATTCCAGGGCCGCGATGAGATCATCGGTGAGGCCGGCCTTGCCGGTCACATCAAGATTGAGGGCCAGGAAGAAACCACCGTTGGCTCCTCGGTCTATGTCCCGGTCGAGAAGGCCGACGATACGCAGCTGCAATATGCCATCAAGCTAGTCGATGGCGCGGAGACCAACGCGGCCTACCCGCCCAAGGCCGAATAACGGCAGCACAGCCTGCCATGCTATGAAATGACTGGGGGCGAGGTTGCTGATTCGCTGCCTCGCCCCTTCTGACTTTCGCAAATTGGTTTGTCGGGTTCTTACCAACCGGCGGCAACTTTTGCAGCACACGCGCCAGCCGGAACTTGAACGATGGCCAATGATCTTTCGACGCCGCTGACCGGCCGCAAGCGCAAGCCCGGATCGCCCCGGCACCTTCCCATCGCGCGCGTGCTGTTCGGCATTCTGGCGCTGATTAGCATTGCCTTCGTGCTGCGCCTGGTGCTGACCAATGACCCCAACGGCGGGCGCCCCAGCGCCGAAGTTCCCATTACCTCGACGCTCAACAGCAACCAAATTGCCAACGAGGTCGCGACCGGCCCGGTGACCATCACTGCCGACCCTGAGCAATTCCCGGCCGGCAGTTCGACCACCGCCGTCCCGACCGGCACCACTGGCGCCAATTCCATCGCCGGCCTGCCCGACCTGTTTGGCGCCCTGCCCGATCTACGCGAGGAAACCAGCGACGGCCCGATACCGCGTGTCGCCAGCACCGGTCTGACGCCGTTCAACGCCTATGCCCGCCCGGCGGCCGATGCGGTCGCGACCGGCCTGCCCATGGTTTCGATCATCGTCACTGGGCTCGGCATCAACGAACAGGGCTCACTCGACGCCATCGACCAACTACCGGACGATGTGAGCCTCGCCTTTGCGCCCTATGGCAAGACGCTGACCACGACGGTCGCCGCAGCGCGCTCGGCCGGCCATGAAGTGCTGCTGGAAATTCCGCTGGAGCCGTTCGACTTTCCGCAGAACGACCCTGGCCCGCAAACGCTTTTGACGGGGGAGCCACTGCGCGCCAACCTCGACAAGCTATTCTGGCTGATGTCGCGCTTTGGCGGCTATGCCGGGGTGATCAACAATATGGGCGCCCGCTTCACGGCGTCGGCTGCCGACTTCTCGCCCATCATGGAAGAGCTTGGGGCACGCGGCCTTGGCTATATCGACGATGGCTCGTCCAACCGTTCGCTGGCGGCTCAATTGGCGACCGGTAACAAGGTGCCGTTCTCGCGCGCCGACCTCGTTATCGACAGTAATCCGTCGCGCCAGGCCATACTCGCAGCGCTTGCCAGCCTTGAGGCCACGGCGTTGGAGAACGGGCACGCAATTGGTATCATCAGCGCTCTGCCCATCTCGGTTGGCGCCATTGCTGAATGGTCGCGGGAACTCGAGAGCAAGGGCATCGCTCTGGTGCCCGCCAGCGCCTTGATGAAATAGAGATCCACCATGTCCGCCCGTCCAACTCGAGATTCCCTCCCCTATCGCGATTGCGTCGGCATCGCCGTGTTCAATCAGGACGGCAATGTCTTTATCGGACGACGCAAGGCCAACGACGATCCCGAAAAGAGTGCGCAGCAGGGTGCGCCGTGGCAAATGCCGCAGGGTGGCATCGACAAGGGCGAAGACCCGCTGCGCGCTGCGCTGCGCGAGTTGCATGAAGAGACCAATATCAGCGCGGTAAGCCTGCTCGCCGAGGCGCCGGAGTGGATCTACTACGACCTGCCCGATGACATGCTAGGCGTGGCGCTAAAGGGCAAATATCGCGGCCAGCGCCAGCGCTGGTTTGCCTTTGCCTTTACCGGCAAGGACAGCGAGATCGATGTCGAAACACCTGGCGGCGGCAAGCACAAGGCTGAGTTCGACGCTTGGCGCTGGGAAAAACTGACCCGCACGCCCAGCTTGATCGTGCCCTTCAAGAAGGATGCCTACGACAAGGTCGTTGAAGCCTTCGCCGATATCCCGCAACGCTTCACTCATGCCTAGCCGATGAAAACCATTGGCCTGATCGGCGGCATGAGCTGGGAATCGACCGCCCACTATTATCGCGTGCTCAATCAAGAAGTGGCACTGCGCCTCGGCGGTCTGCATTCGGCTGCTGTCATCGTGCATTCAGTGGACTTCGCCCCGATTGCCGCGATGCAGTCGGCGGGTGACTGGGACGGTGCCGGGCGGCAACTGGCCGAGATTGCGCGCGGGCTGCAGGACGCTGGTGCCGAAGTGATCGGGCTAGCCACAAACACCATGCATATGGTGGCCGATCAGATTACCTCGGCCATCAGCGTCCCGTTCATCCATATCGCCGATCCAACCAGCGACGCGCTGCTGGCGGACGGGTTCGAGACCGTAGGGCTGCTGGGCACCCGCTTCACTATGGAGATGGGCTTCTACCGCGACCGGCTGACGGCGCGTGGCCTGAGCTCGATAATTCCGGAAGTCGACCGCACCAACCTTAACGGCATCATCTATGAAGAGCTGTGCCTGGGGATCGTGCGCGAGGAGTCGCGCCGGATTTATGTGACGGCTATCGAGCGCCTCGCCGCACGTGGCGCCGAGGCGGTGATTTTGGGCTGCACCGAGATCGCGATGCTGATCGATGATTCCAACAGCCCGTTGCCGGTGTATGACACGACGGACCTGCACGCCAAGGCGCTGGTTACGGCAGCGCTCTCCTAGGCGACGCGCCGCCCCTTAATATCGACCACCTTTGGCGCCGGCTCATCGAGCACGAACACATCGACTATCATGTCGAGGGTCTGGGCCTGCGCTTCGGTCTGCTCGAGGGCGGCATTGGTTTCCTCGGCCAGCGCCGCATTGTGCTGGGTCATTTCGTCGAGCTGACGGACTGACACCAGCACCTCGTCGATGGCCGACGCCTGCTCTCCACTGGCGCGGGCGATTGCTTCTACCAATGCACTGTTTTGCTGTACGGCAGCCTGCATCTCGGACAAGCGCCCCGCAGCGTCGGACACCAGTTGCGAGCCGTTCTTGACCTCGGTGGCTGACTGCTCGACCAACACCTTTACATCGGCCGAGGCTGATGCGGCCGACTGCGCCAGGCGACGAACCTCGACGGCGACCACGGCAAAGCCCTTGCCAGCGTCGCCAGCGCGGGCGGCTTCGACGGAGGCGTTCAGCGCAAGCAGATTGGTCTGAAAGGCGATGTCATCGATCAGGCCGATGATATTGGAAATTTTGGATGACGACTGGGTGATGCGCTCCATCGCGTCATTGGCCTTGGCCATGACCGCGCCGCTTTCGGACGTCGAGCGCGATACGGCTGAGGCCTTGGCCGCAGCATCTTGCGCCATCTTGGCGTTGCTGGCGACGGTGCTGGCCAGCGTGCCCATAGCAGCGGTGGTCTCAACGATGGTGGAGGCCTGCCGCGTGGTGCGCTCGCTCAGATCGTTGGCGCCACTGAGGATTTCGCCGGTTGCCGATTTCAACGCCCGCGAGGTGGTGCGCAACTGGCCGACAACATCGGCGAAACGCGTCACGGTGCCGTTAAGGGCGTGGCGCAGATCTTCGAATTCCGGCTGAAACTGCGTTTCGATCTGGCCAGTAAGATTACCCTCAGCCAATTGCTGCAGGCCTTCGCCCACAGCGGCCACGGCCTGACGGCGGGCGGTTACGTCGGTGGCGAACTGCACGACCTTGTAGGGCGTGCCATCGAGCCCGAGGATGGGGGTGAAGGTGCTCTGGATCCACACTTCGCGCCCGTCGCTGCTGCGGCGACGATATTCACCACTCTTGAACTGACCAGCAGCGATATCGAGCCAGAACTGACGGTAGCTGGCACTATTCGGATCGGTATCGAACAGGAATTGCGAGTTGGGATGGCCTTGGATGTCGCCGAGGCGATAGTTTAGCAGACGGAGGAAATTCTCGTTGGCGGTAATCACGTCGCCGGTCATGGTGAATTCGACGACTATCTGCGACATCGAAATGGCGTCGAGCTGACCGGTATGGTCGGCGGCTTCCACCAGGTGGCGCTTGGTCTCTTCTCCCATTTCCGCAGCGCGTTCGGCATTGGCGCGGAACACTTCGACGGCCCGCGCCATGGCGCCGATTTCATTGCGGCGCTCGGTGTAAGGAACCTCGATGGATAGGTCCCCCTCGGCCACGGCGCTCATCACGGCGGATAGATTGGGGATCGGGCGGGTCAACAGCCGCGACAGCAGCAGTGCCAGCAAGCCGATGATCAGCAGGGACGCGCCACCGACTGCAACCAGCATGATTAGGTTTTGGCTAACCACGGCCTCGATCGGTGCCCGCGCCACGGCGATCAGCAGCGCTCCGATGACCTTGCCGTCGGCCATGGCAATCGGCTGGTATTTGGTGAAATAGCCGACGCCGTTGATCACGTCTTCACCACGTACCGGGCGATTGGCCAACATCACGTCGAACAGCGGTGTGCTGGCAAGGATCGGGGTATCGAGCAGCCGTTCGCCATCGGCTTTGAGCAGGCTCGATGTGCCGAGGTTAAGATCCGGACCAACCTCGGTATTGTAGACATAGATCGCAGCATTCTGGCCCGAGACGCGCGCAATGGTGTCGATCACGTCGTGCGTACGGAAGCGGGGCATCGAGCGCATAGTGAGGCCAGCGACATCGCCCGCCTCATCCGAGATGATCTCCAGACTGGGCAGGTTGACCTGCAGGATTTCTGACGTGATGCGCGTAGCGCTAGCCACCTCATGCTCGGCATCGTTGCTGGCGGTGGCGGAGAGGCTGATGAACATCCCCAGCAGCACGGCACCGATAGCGATGGCAATCGAGCATATGGCCATCGCTGCAATAGCGGATGTCAGGCGGATATTGCCTAAGAGTGAAACCATTCTGCGTCCCCAATGGCGTCTGCGCACCGTAGGACGCGCATCTATTCCCATGGCGCAGAGTGCGGGCATAGTCTTAAGAGAGTATTGAAGGATGGGGATTATGTAGCCGAAACAGAGACTTGCTTAAAGTTTGGGCAGAGAGGCGGGTGAGGAAGAGTCCTCGTTGGGTACCCCACCTAACCTCCCCCTGATAGGGGGAGGGACTTATCGAGTTTGGGGCTCTATCGAGTCTCACGCACCGGTCGGATTCCTTTCCCTTTTCAGGGGGAGGCCTTGTGGGGGTATGCTTCTTGCCTCTCGCACCCCCACAAAGCAAAACGCCCGCGGAGTGATCCACGGGCGTTGCAAAATATAAGGCCGAGCTGTCCTTAGTGGACGTGGCCGCCGTTGAACTGGCCAGCTTCGATGGCGAGGTTGAGCAGGGCGCTGACGACTTCCTGGGCGTAGGACTTGTCTTCGGGGCTCGGCGCAGCGGCCAATTCGGCTTCCGCGGCCTTGATCTGGGCTGCGAGGTCGGCGTGGTCGAATTCGGAATAGGGCGAGGACTGCTCGGCCAAAATTGTTAGGCCTTCCGGCGAGACGTCGGCAAAGCCGCCCTTGACGAAGAAAATATCGTCGCGGCCGCCGAGGCCGTTGACTGTGATGAAGCCGGGACGCAGCGTCGTCATGAACGGCGCGTGGTCAACCATCACCGTGAAATAGCCTTCGGTGCCGGGCACGGTGACCGAGGTCACGACTTCCGACAGCACCAGCCGCTCGGGCGAAACGATCTCGATCTTGAGGCCTTCAGCCATTTTTCTGGTTCCCTAGCGGAAGAAGAGGCTCGCCGCGTGCGACGAGCCCGATTGGCAGATTAGGCAGCCTGGGCTGCCAGCTTCTGGGCCTTCTTAACGGCATCTTCGATGGTGCCGACCATGTAGAAAGCAGCTTCCGGCAGGTGATCGTACTCGCCAGCCACAAGGCCCTTGAAGCCCTTGATGGTGTCTTCGAGCGCCACGAACACACCTGGTGTGCCGGTGAACACCTGAGCCACGTCGAAGGGCTGGCTCATGAAGCGCTCGACCTTGCGGGCACGAGCCACGACCAGCTTGTCTTCTTCCGACAGCTCGTCCATGCCGAGAATGGCGATGATGTCCTGCAAGGCCTTGTACTTCTGCAGCACTTCCTGAACGCGACGGGCAGTGTCGTAGTGATCCTGGCCAACGACGTTCGCATCGAGAATGCGCGAGTTCGATGCCAGCGGATCAACGGCCGGGTAAATGCCCTTTTCCGAAATCGCGCGGTTCAGCACGGTCACGGCGTCGAAGTGGGCGAACGAGGTCGCTGGTGCCGGATCGGTCAAATCGTCGGCGGGCACGTACACGGCCTGCACCGAAGTGATCGAGCCCTTGTTGGTGGTGGTGATGCGTTCCTGCATCGCGCCCATGTCGGTCGCCAGCGTCGGCTGGTAGCCCACTGCAGACGGAATACGACCCAGCAGAGCCGACATTTCGGCGCCGGCCTGAGTGAAGCGGAAAATGTTGTCGACGAAGAACAGCACGTCCTGGCCCTGGTCGCGGAAGTTCTCGGCAACGGTCAGACCGGTGAGAGCAACGCGGGCACGGGCACCAGGGGGCTCGTTCATCTGGCCGAAAACCAGGGCGCACTTCGAACCGGCAGCAGAGCCACCGTTCTCTGCAGGATCCTTGTTCACGCCCGATTCGATCATTTCGTGATACAGATCATTGCCCTCGCGGGTGCGTTCACCCACGCCAGCGAACACCGAATAACCACCGTGCGCCTTGGCGACGTTGTTGATCAGTTCCTGGATCAGCACGGTCTTGCCCACGCCAGCGCCGCCCATCAGGCCGATCTTGCCGCCACGTGCGTAAGGAGCGATCAGGTCGACGACCTTGATGCCGGTGACTAGAACAGTCGATTCTGGGTTCTGCTCGGCAAAGCTTGGCGCTTCCTGGTGGATTTCGCGCATTGCTACACCCGAGATCGGACCGGCTTCGTCGATCGGCTCGCCGATGACGTTCATGATGCGGCCAAGGGTCGCTTCACCAACCGGAACCGTGATGGCGGCGCCCAGATCGAGCACTTCGGCACCACGAACGAGGCCCTCGGTGGTGTCCATGGCAATGGTGCGCACTGTGTTTTCACCCAGGTGCTGCGCCACTTCAAGAACCAGACGCTGGCCATTGTTGTAGGTTTCGAGAGCGTTCAGGATCGCGGGCAGGTGGTCATCGAACGTGACGTCGACGACGGCACCGATGACCTGCGATACGCGACCGGCCTTTTTCTCTGCCATTTGTTTGTCCTTCGCTACGATTGCTTAGAGCGCTGGCGCGCCCGAATGAGAGTTAGAGCGCTTCCGCGCCGGCAATAATTTCGATCAGCTCAGTGGTGATCTTGGCCTGGCGCTGACGGTTGTAGCTCAGCTGCAATTGGCCGATCATTTCGCCAGCGTTCCGTGTGGCATTGTCCATCGCGGACATCTGCGCGCCATAGAACGAGGCGGAGTTTTCGAGCAGGGCGTTGAGGATCTGCACCGAGATATTGCGCGGCAGCAGGTCTTCGACGATGGCCTCTTCGTTGGGCTCATATTCATAAGGAATGGCCGCAACGTCGACTACGCCTTGGCCTGTTGGCTTTTCGAGCTTGGCCGGGATCAACTGCTGTGCCGTCGGCACCTGGCTGATCACCGAGCCGAACTTGGCGAAGAACAGCGTCGCCACGTCGAACTCGCCGGCAGCAAACATCGCCAGCACCTTGTCCGCGACCTGCTGGGCCTGCACGAAGCCAACCTGCTTGATCTCGCGGAAATTGAAAGTGTCGACGATATTGCTCGGATACTGGCGCTTCAGAATATCGTTGCCCTTGCGGCCAACGGTCAGGATTTTCACCGTCTTGCCCTGGCTGAGCAGCTTTGCAGCATGCTCGCGCGCCAGACGCGCGATCGACGAGTTGAAACCGCCGGCCAAACCGCGCTCGCCGGTGGCGACCACCAGCAAATGCACCTGGTCCTTGCCCGTGCCGCCCAAGAGGACTGGAGCATTTTCCTGGCCATCATAAACGGCACCAAGCGCGGCCAGCACCTTCGCCATGCGATCGGCATAGGGACGTGCAGCGACTGCCGCTTCCTGGGCGCGACGGAGCTTGGCGGCCGCGACCATCTGCATGGCCTTGGTGATCTTCTGAGTCGATTTGACCGAGTCGATCCGGTTCTTTAGGTCCTTCAGCGATGCCATAGGCCGATGCTCTCCTCAGGAGTTCAGTCGTCGTTTCGCAGAAACGCCGAATGCACTCCGGCTCCTTGCTTGGTCGCGCTTTCGAACCGGAAAAG
>JAQGKG010000318.1 GCA_028290245.1 Devosia sp.
ATCTAAAAGCCAGATCGCAAGCGCCTGATCCTACTGTCCGAAGGTCGCCTCGTGAATCTTGGCACTGACACTGGCCACCCGTGCTTTGTGATTTCGGCCTCGTTATCCAACCAGACCCTGGCCCAGATCGAACTGTGGACCTACGGCGAGAACCTCGAGAAGAAGGTGCACGTGCTGCCCAAGCATCTCGACGAGAAGGTCGCCGAACTGCACCTCGCCAAGCTGGGCGCCAAGCTGACCAAGCTGACTGCAGCCCAGGCCGAATACATCGGCGTTTCGACCGATGGCCCGTTCAAGTCCGGCGAATACCGCTACTAAGATCGGTTAAATTGAACATTGTGCCCGCGACCTTGGTCGCGGGCATTTTCGTTTCGTGCGAGGGGGACACCAGACGCGCGGAAACTTCGTGCCATTCGGCCATAGGCCTCATGGCCTCCTCACCTAAAATCGCGCCTCAGGCGCGATTTTGCCAGGCCGGTTCGGAGTTGCTGTTTCGTTCTAGGGTCAATCCCCGATATCCGACCTTTGCCCGTAATGCACATCCATTAAGACTCTTTTAGCTGATTCACCGTGCCGCTATGGTCAGGGTGATTCGGCTGCCGGGGGACGTGCAGCAGTTTCGGAGATGGCAGGATTCCCAAGGGACTCCGCGTTCAGCCACTTCTCTTTGTGCACCGCGTAACGGTTCTTTGGTGAACCGGGCTGGCAACCAGATTTTTGACCTAGAGGGCAGCGCATGGCGCCGGATCACTTCCGGAAGCATTGGGGATTCGCGGTACTTGCCGCAGCCCCTCTTACCCTGATGACGGCGGCTCCCGCCGTTGCACAGGGTGTGACTTCGGCAAGCTTCGCCGGTTCGGCCCCTCTGGCAGTAGCGATTGGTGCCGGCGGCTTTGCGGTGGTGGCCATGAGCGTGGTGCGCACCATGCTGGCCAACGGCAAGGCCGATCGTCGCAAGGCCGGCGAACAGATTGCCGGGCTGCGCGCCCTGGTAGATGAATATGAAGCCCTGCTGTCCGGCTCGCGCGAAGTCACCGTGCTGTGGACCGAAAATACCGATGGGGCGCCCAAGCTGCTGGGCCAGTCGGCTGCTGTTTTACCAATTGGTCGCCATCCCGAAAGCGTGCTGAGTTTTACCTCGTGGCTCAGTGCCAATGACGCCGAGCGGCTGGCCCGGCTGCTCGAAGACCTGCGCGTACATGGGCATGCCTTTGCCGTCAGCCTGACCACGCTCGATGGCCGGTTGATCCGTGCCAATGGCTGGGTGCTGGGTGGCGGCGCCGCGATGCGCCTGCGCCCCGCCTTCCTGCAGCCCGGTTCCGAGCCGGCTTTGGTGGCGGCCGCTGCGACCGGCGACGTCAGCAGCGTACGCGCCGTTCTGGCCGCCCTCACTCAACCAGCCTTTGCCCGCGATAAGGCGGAACGGCTGGTTTATGCCAACGCTGCCTATTTGCAACTGGCCAAGGCTGTGGGCAAAAACGGCAGCGAAAGCGCGCCGCCCGAACTGCTCGATACAACTCAGCTCAGGCAACATCTGCTGGCCTGCGCCGCGGGCGATCAACCGGGAACCACTGCACTGGCCTGGCCCGGACAGGGCGCCTATGAGCTGGTCGAATTTCCCATTAACGGCGGCCGCGCCGGCTATCTGCGCCCGGTCGAAGACGAAACCACGCGTCCCGCGGCGACCGGCCTTGCCCATGTCGGCGGCATCATCGGCGCTCTGACCACGCCGATCGCCATCTTCAACGCTAAGCGCGAACTGGTGCAGTTCAACGAGGCCTATGCGACGCTGTGGGGCCTGAGCCGCAATTTCCTCGTGCCCGGCCTCGACGAGCGCGCCATTCTCGACAAACTGCGCACCGATGGCATGCTGCCCAACCAGGTCGATTATCAAATCTGGCGCACCAAGCATCTTGAATCCTACACACGCAAGGCGCCGCACGAGAACGAGCCGTGGCACTTGCCCGATGGCCGCAGCGTCAAGGTTATATCGGCTCCGGCCGGCGCCCAGGGCGGCGTGATCTATGTGTTCGAGGACATTACCGAACGCCTGAAACTCGAGAGTGCCAACAAGGCCTTCTCCAATGTGCAGCGCGAAACCATCAACGCGCTCTCCGAAGCCGTGGCGGTGTTTGGCACTAATGGCCGCCTGACGCTGTCCAATCCGCGCCTGTCGCAACTGTGGAAGCTGCCGACCAACGAGCTGGGCCGCAATCCCCATATCGACGAAATTGCAGAAGCTTCCGGCCGCGCTATTCCCGAGGATGGCGCCAGTATTTGGCGTAATCTGAAGCGGGGGATAATCGATCTCAATCCAACCCGCTCGGACCAGACTGGGCGGATCAACCGCTCGGACGGGCGGCTTCTCGACTATGCGATAACCCGTTTGCCAGACGGGCAGACCATGATGACCTTCCTCGATGTCACCGAGAGCGCCAGCTATTCCAAGGTGCTCAAGGAGCGCAACGACGCGCTGGTGGCGGCCGACCTGCTCAAGGATGCGTTCGTCGAGAACGTCTCCTATGAACTGCGCTCGCCACTGACCAATATCATCGGCTTTTCCGACCTGCTGGCCGGCACCGAAGGCGGCTCGCTCAACGAACGTCAGCGCTCCTATATTGACTATATCCGCGCCTCGTCGGTGACTCTGGGCGTGCTGATCGACAACATCCTCGATCTCGCCTCGGTCGACGCCGGCATTGCCGAACTGCGTCCAGAACTGCTCGACGTCTTCACCCTGGTCGACAAAGCTAAAGCGGGTTTGTCGGCGACGTTCCCAGAAATTTCCGGCGAAAAACCGATAAACCTCGTGGTCGATATCGAGGACGGCATGCCGCCCTTCATCGCCGATGGTACGCGCATTGTGCAGGTGCTGTATAACTTGCTGAGCAATGCCGCGCGCTTCTCGCCTCCCGGTGGCGAAATCCGCCTCTCGGTCAGCCATC
>JAQGKG010000332.1 GCA_028290245.1 Devosia sp.
TGGTCTTGGAGAGATTCGCGCTTGAAGCTGCTCTGCACTGTCCTGAACGTCATCGCCCTGCTCACGGTTCTCATTCTGGGGACCGTTTCGGTGCATGCGGACAGTGCCGACCATAGTCACCAGAAAATCGTCGGGGCATCCGAACTCGCTACCGTGCCGGACCACGTAGACCTGCAAGACGACAGCCCGTCGTCAAGCGACCCGGCGATGCATTGCGGCGCCCCGATCCTTGGCCCCGAGCCGCTTGGTATCAACTGCACCGTGCGCGTTACGCAAGTAGATTTCTATCCTGAATTCATGCCTGTCGTGTCCGGTTCCAGTTCCGACAATCTTCGTCCTCCTCGCGCCTGAGCTGCCTCAAGTGGCCGCCGCGGTGCGGCATTCGGCAATCAGGACGACGAAAATGACAAATAATATTTCCTACCCGTGGCCGTTGGCCTGCGGGGCGCTCCTCGTGAGCGCGATGGCCGCTTTCGGCCATGGCGGCGCCACCGGTATTGTAGGCGAACGCATGATGGGCATGATGATGCTAGGCGAACAGGTCAAGGTCCTGGCGCCGATAGCCGATGATCCCGGCGCCGAGGACCTCGGCAAAGTCCGAGAAGCCGCAGCGATGATCGAGATGCATGCTGGCGCGGCAATGACTGATCTCTTTCCGGAAGGCAGCATCGAGGCACCATCAGAGGCCAAGCCAGCCATCTGGCAACGCTGGGAAGAATTCGCCGCTTATTCCAACCGGCTCGGCGACCTCGGACGCGAACTCGACAAGGCGGCGGAAGCCCCTGTCCTCCCCCCTGCTGTCACGGCGAATGTCGCACCGGCTTCGGTCGAGCCGGCCCTGTCGGAATGGGACAGGATGGATTTTGCGACGCTTATGGGCGTAGCCACTCCTGAAGTCATTGAGATCGACCCGATGCCGACAGCATCGACCAAGGCGAGTGCTGCCGTGGTGCGGACAGTCGGCGCGATCTATGCCGATATTACCGACACCTGCGCATCTTGCCACGCTGCCTTCCGGCAATGAAAATGAACAGGATAGCGATTGGGCTGGCAGCTGTTCTAACGCTGGCGGCGACGGGGCTTGTCGTCATCGAAAACTGGCCCCTACCCGCCCCCTCCAACGTGCCCGAGATGGTGGGCGACGCTAAGAGAGGGGCCTATCTGGCGCGTCTCGCCGGATGCATCACCTGCCACACGGCTCCGGGTGCCGCGCCGCTTTCGGGCGGCGCTGCCCTGGTCTCCAAGTTCGGCTCCTTCTATGCGCCCAACATAACGCCCGCCCCCGGAGCGGGGATCGGGGCTTGGACATTCGCTCAGTTTGAAAGAGCCGTCAGGCAAGGCGTTTCGCCCGATGGCGATCCCTACTACCCGGCCTTTCCATACGAGTTCTATGCGAGTCTGACGGACCGCGACGTTGCCGATCTTTGGACCGCTATTCAGCAAACGCCGCCCGTGCTTGAAGAGGCAACGGATCACCAAGTGGGGTTCCCGTTCAATATCCGCAGCGGCATCCGGTTGTGGCGTACCTTCTTCGAACGTCCAGTCGAGTATCGACCGGATACCGCGGAATCCGATTCGTGGAACAGGGGCAGATACCTTGTGTGGGGGCCGGCCCATTGTGCTGCCTGCCACGCACCGCGAAATATGATCGGCGGACTTCCGCAGTCTCAAGAACTGACGGGGGATCCTGCCATGCAGGATGGCGGAACGTCGCCGTCGATAACCGGTCGCGCATTGACTGCCCGAGGGTACACGCTGCCGGCGCTGGTTCAGTCGCTCCGTACCGGCGTCACGCCCGATGGTGACGTGTTCGGCGGCTCGATGGCGGAGGTCGTGCACGGCAGCACGAAATTCCTCCTAAATGAACATCTCGAGGATATGGCGACCTACCTGCTCGACTTGGACGCAAGGTGATCGCCATGCCGAGGAATTTCGGGGAACTTCATTCCGCGGGGTGGCGTTTGGCCCTCATGACGCAAAGCAAGGTTAGCGCGAAGGTTGGAATAAGAATTCGGCTGGTTCTCGCGGTCATGGTCGCCGTGCTGGCGAGCTTGACGATGCATCATGGCGCCATGGCCCAGGGGGGCGATTTCGAACGTCACGCGATAACGTCGTCAAGCCATCACGGGGGCGATGCATGCGTTGCCGACTGCACGTCGGACCATCATTCAATGCCAGTCTGCTGCGGCATGGGCCTATGTCTATCCGGTATGCCGGTCGACCCTGGCGACATGCTGCCGGAAATGTCAGGTACCGACGCCTACGCGTATGTAATCGCCTCAGGGCCTATCTGGCCTCTTCAACGCATCGATCGACCACCGAAGGATTTCCGAGAAGTTTGAACCCTTCTTCAACCCTTAGGAAACTCAAAAATGAACATCTTCAAGACTGCCCTTCTCGCGACCGCCGCTCTTGCCGCTTCGGCTCTCCCGTCCTTTGCGCAGGACGCAATGCCCGGACACGATATGTCGGCCATGGGCGGGGAAAGCACTATGGCCGCACCATTGCCAGAGATTTGTCTCTCAGCCGGTGATATGGCCGGCGACATGCCCATGGACATGCAGGGCGACATGGATCAGGCACACATGGATCTCATGGCGGGCATGGACGAGACCAGCAAGCAGATGATGAACGCCATGATGGTCGATGATATCGACGTGGCCTTCGTCTGCGGAATGATCCCGCACCACCAGGGCGCGATCAACATGGCCAAAGCCGAACTTGAGCACGGCGACAACCAGTGGGCCAAAGACATGGCTCAAATGGTGATCGACGCGCAGGAAAAGGAAATCGCCGACATGGTTGCCTGGCTCGAAGGCGAAGGCGCCGCCGAGTAGGCCAAACTGATTGGAGGCGCAGTGCGCCTCCAATCGTCCCGTTTTTCCTAACCGCCTGCTAACGGGCATCGTGCTATCCGGGTATCGGAGGGCCCTGCGATGCTCAATGCGATGAAAACCGATTTTAGTGAGCTGCTGAACCTCAGCAAGGACGCTTTGCACATCCACATCGGCATCGGTCTTTACGTGATCGCGATGCTAGCCTTTCGGCGCGGACCTGGCAGTTGGTGGCCATGGCTGACCGTCCTCGGCTTCGAGCTGCTAAACGAAGCTATCGACATCTTCCATCATGGGTTTTCACACCTCGAAGTGTCAGGGTCGATCAAGGACCTGTTCAACACGATGTTCTGGCCCAGCGTCGTATTGACGGCCGCCCGAATTCAGGCACGCCGATCGCGAGGACCGGCTGCCGTTTCGGACTCCCGGGCGGTAAATCAGACATAGACCAGTTCTGACATCATCCCGGTCGCCATGTGGTAGACGTTGTGGCAATGGTGCAGCCACCGCCCCGGGTTATCGGCGTCAAACGCAATGACCACCGTGCCCATCGAGGGGACCAGTACGGTGTCGCGCACGGCGCCGTTGAGGCGTTTGCCGTTGATGCCGACCACCTGGAAATGATGGCCATGCAGATGCATGGGATGCGCCATCATCGAGTGGTTCATCAGTTCGAGTTCGACGCGCTGGCCGGCAACGACCTCCAAGGGCTTTCGCTTGCTCCACGCACGGTCATCCATCGTCCAGGCATAGGGGGACATAGATCCCGTCAACATAACCGAGAGTCGCGCGTCCACGGCCTTCGCCGCCAACGGCGTTGTCGCTACTAGCTTCTGCTCGAATGACAGGTCGAGCGGGGCTTCTTTCTCGCTCGTGTCGGAGCTGAATTTATCGATCGTTGCGCCAGGGGCCGCCAGGATGATGCCCGTGCGTTTCGTGTCACCTTCCCGCCTGGCGAAAACCGGCACTGCGGTCCCTGCGGGAACTTCGACGACCAGGTCAAGCCGCTGCGCCTGCGCGAGCGGGAAACGCGTCCCTGCAACAGGGGCCACGGGATTGCCGTCGACAGCGATAGCCGACGCGATGTGGCCGAGATCGATCCAGAAGGCGGTGGAGGCGGCGCCGTTGATGATGCGAAGCCGGACACGGCCGCCGCGCTCCGTCCGAACCACCTCGGGGTCATCGAGCGTTCGATCGTTCGCCAGGTAAGCGTCGTATTCGACGTCGTTCAAATCCATGCCTTCCATGGACGCCATGGAATCCATGTCCATCCCACCGTGGTCCATACCAGGCATGGCCCCATGATCCATGCCGCCGCCCCCCGTCAGTCCCGCAAGGATTTCCTGAGGAGAGCGGAAAGAGAAATCGTTGAGCAACACCACCACCTCCTGAAGATCGAGAGCGGCATCTTCCGCCGACCGAACGATTAGCGGTGCCGTCAACAAAGATTGCTCCTGCAATTCGTGATGGGAGTGCATCCAGTGCGTGCCCGGCCGCGCAGCGAAGTCAAAAATGCGGGCTTCGCCGGCAGAAAGTGGGGGCACATACCCAGTCTCGGCAATGCCGTCGAGCTCGGGACTAGGCACCTGCCCGTGCCAGTGAACGGTCGTCGGCTCGTCCAACGTGTTCACCAGTTCGACATGGAACCGCTCGCCCGCATCCAGAACCAGGCCGCTGCGTCCTGCGTCACCCATGACCCCGAAAACGCTTGCGGAACGGCCGGCGACCTCGATGGTGCGGCGGCTGACCTCGAGCGTTCGCACCGGCGCCGCGGCAAGGGACGCAGCAGGTAGACAGGCCCCGGCGAGCAAGGCGCTCCCGGCCATGAGAAACGATCGACGGTTGGTGACGATTGGCATGGGTATACTCCTGCGAAAAAGGCCGTGGCGCTCCTGGGTGAGGCTTTCCACGGTGGGGAGGTCAAGCGATATGTTGATGGTACTCATGGGCCGTCGGCTTCCGATCGCGAGCGCTGATAGTCGCGCTCCCGATCCGGCCAGGTGCTCTTGATGAAGTCGATGACCGCGCGGATTTCGTCGTCCGTCATTCTGTCTGCGAACGCCGGCATATCCGTCTCGTAGCCCGGCGCAATAGCGGCTAGGCCTTCCTTGACGATGCGGAACAACTGACCGTCCGAATGGTGCCAGGTATGTCCAGTTTCGTCATGAGGCGGCGCCGGGAGCCGACCGTTCGGTAGACGGGACATCCAGTCGGGCTGACCTTCGAACTGCGCGCCGTGACACGACGCGCAGTTGGTCTCGTAGAGACTTCGTCCGTCCTGTTCTTGGGCAACCGCCGGCAGGACGAACGCCAGGTTGGCAAGCAGGCCTGCTACTGCGCGTATGCGGACCATGTCGCTCCACCATCATTGCTCTCGAGGATGTCGCTCTCAGCCGTCACGGCGATCACGTTGCCCGGGTCTTCGCCGTCGAACGCCATGTGCAGAAACACTTCGTCGGCACGATCGGAAATGACCTCGATCTCTCCCGCTTCCAGACGGGCGAAGCCGGCGCCAGCGATGAAAACGCGCAGGGAGCCGTCAGGTGTGATCTCGACTGCGGTGACGGGGACCCCGCCGGCGGCGGACAGCGTCCATGTCGCCCCGTAGTCCTTGCTTTCCATCAGCCCACGCATCGTGCCGGCGAACAGATGTCCAGGATCATCTGCGGCTGCAGCCAGATCGATGACCTCATCCGGGCCCGCCCCCGTCATCGACCAAGTCCTGCCCCCGTCGCGACTAATCTGAATGCCGCCATAGGTGCCATAGAGCACCAGCGGGTCGGCGGGGCTGACGGACAGGGCATGGAAGTCGACCGGCCCCTGTGCACCGTCGGACAGCTTGGACCACGGTCCGTCGACACTTTCAGCTCCGATGACACCGATGTTACCGCCCGTGGCCGGATGGCCGCTGGCATAGAGCGTGCCGTCAATCGCAGCCGTAAAGCCCATGAAGTCGTCGGCCGCTTCCGAGACCATTCGTGCGGAGCCGGCGCTGTCTGCCGCGAATAGACCATAATGGGTGGCCAACAAGACCAGATCCGAGTTCGGTGGCAGCACGACCCCGTGAATGTGGCTAAGTTCGCTCACCGGAATGGCGGCTGAATGCTCCGATGCCGCAGAGGGCACAGCGAGTGCCGTGGCGATCGCCAGGCCAATAAACGCTTTCATGATGTGTTCCTACCTCCGTGGCGAAAGCGGGCAGGCTTTGCGCCTGCCCTTAGTGCTCATGACTGCAGTGTACCGGTATAGCCGGCATCCGTGATCGCGGTGGCGAACACCGATGCAGGCTTTTCACTTTGGATTTCGACATGGTGAGCCGTGAGGTCTATCGTGACCTGTGCTCCAGGATCGACGGTCTTCACCGCCTTGTCGACGGTGGAGGCGCAATGGCCGCAGGTCATGTCGTTGACTTTGAACTTGTACATGGAGAACTCCGAAAAATTGTAACAGGGGCACTGTGGGGCTTCCCACAGTGGGAAGGTCAAGACGCATTTAGCTATGCCGGTGAAGTTCAGGATTGCTTGAACATGCGATGCCCCGCTCACGCGGCATCTACGGGAACGGTCGGCATTTTGCCCCGACCCTTGCGGCCTCTGTGCCAGACGACGTAGGTCGCGCACCAGCGCAACACCTGCACGGACAACGTCAGGCCGACGACAAACCAGGTGACTGGATTGGGTGCAGGATCAGGCCGGTGATAGTGCTGGAAGTGCATGAGGAGAAAATATCCCGCATGGAGCACGACGAGGATCCAGATGGCGCTGGCCGCCGACTGAAGCCACTTCCACGTTCTTGGTCCAAACAGAGCAATTGCTCGATCATTGCTGATCAGCACCAACCCAATGGCCGGGATCAAGGCAAAGGCCCCAATCCAGTTTGCCAGGCCAAGGCCATGCTCCGCGAGCACGTAGCGTTGAAGAGTCGGATGAAAGGCAAAGCCGCTTAGCCGCCAGAGATCGAGGGCAAACCAGCCAATGAATACGATGACTGTATGCACTGTCGCCGCAACACCCGAATAAATGCCGAGTTCCCGACGCCAAGGAAGAAGAAATGATGCGCGCGGAAGCAGCGCCACAATCGGGCCTAAAGCCATGGTCAGGGCAATAAGGATGAAGGCGGTATCGCCAAAGGCTCTGTTCCAACGGTGCATTGGGTCCCACTGACCCCTCAGCCATCCAAACAACATTACCGCCACGGCAGCAGCGGCGATGACCACCAGATGTCGCGCGAGTGTCCTCATGCCACTTGCTGGACCACGATCGCACTGCCCAATGGGACACGGCTATAGAGATCGATGACGTCTTGATTCATCAGCCGAACACAGCCGCTCGATACCGCCAGCCCGATGGTGGCCGGATTGTCGGTGCCATGTACGCGATAGAGCGTGTCGCGCCCGTCCTGAAAAATATAGAGCGCCCGCGCGCCGAGTGGATTCTCCAACCCCGGAGTCATGCCATTCCGGTAGGGTTCGAGTTCGGGTTGGCGCACGATCATTTCGGTCGGCGGAGTCCAGGTGGGCCATTCCCGCTTGAGGCGGATTTCGCCGCGCCCCGACCAAGTGAAGCCATCGCGCCCGATACCAATGCCATAGCGCATGGCCTTTCCATCTTCTGCGACCAGATAAAGATAGCGGTGCGCCGTATCGACGATAATCGTGCCAGGCCTCTCTATCGTCGCATAATCGACTAGATGACGACGAAAGCCGGGCTGCAAAAGGCGCATATCGACCGGAGGAATTTCAAAAGCTTCGCCGTGTACGCCCGCGTACAGGGCACTGTCGGGATCCACCATGGTCGTAATCGCCCCTTGGGCGCGCGCAAGATCTGTTGTGAGAGGCAGGGCCAGCAAGGCTGGCAAACCGACAATGAATTGACGTCGTTGCATTGGATAACTCTACTTTTTCAAAAGGTCAGCGAACCGTCATAGGGATCTGAAGTGAGCTGCCATCGGCCTCGATTACGACCGACCAGAGGCCTGGCATGGGCGAGTCAAGAATGGCTTGAAACCGCGTCGGCCCGAGCGCTTGCGTTTGCAGGCGCTCGGGCATGGCGTGCCCGCGCATGAAGGCCGAAATGATTGGCAAAGGCGGAGGCTGCGTATTGCCCTGCTCCTTGGGAATGAGTTCGACATCAATCGAAAACGTTGGTGAGGGGCCGGGGGTCACAGCGGACGACAAAGTCCAGGCCCCAAGATCAATGGCGCTTCTATGCTCGAGCCCTGGTTGCTGCGGGGACATCATCAAAATCAGCGGTGGCGCTGCCAGCATGGTGATGATCATGACGAGGGCGGCAACGGGCAGCCAGACCAGGTGCCGCCACTTCGACTGCCGATTTCGGGGTGCGGCGCGTCTCATGGCTGGGTCTTCGCCGTTCGCTCGGTGCGGTCCCAGCCAAGCGATAAACCTATCAAGGCCGATACCAGAAACGAGGCGCCTGCATTCCAGCCTGCTAAGCTCAGCCCAAGGAATCGGAACTGAACTTTGTCGCACGGAACAACGCGTGCATCATTCAAACTGGCTAGTGCATCGAAGCCGAAATCCGAGCCGGTGCCCGTACAAGCGGTTGGACCGGCCCATAGCTGCCACTCCACACCGGCATGATAGATTCCCAGATAGATTCTCCAGAGAAAGAGGGCGAGGGCACCAAGTCTCAATCCGAATCGAACAGCCCGCGCTGGCACAAGAATGCTCGCGAGCAGAAGTGGGATCCCCGCGTAATAGGGCAAGCGTTGTGTCAGGCACAACTCACACGGTACCAAGCCTCCAAACACTTCAGATGCCAAAGCACCTAAAATAGTGGCGGTCGCCAGCGCTATCGCAGCCTGCGCAGCATTTGTGTGTATGGAGATCACCGGCATTGCAGCCCCGATGACCAACAAGGTGCAACCTGCTCCACTGCCCAGGCATTGGGCTGGATTTTACCGCAGAGCGCCGCAGCGCCAACAGGTGGTTGTCCGACGGGGATAATGCCCGGCGGCAGGACGAATTTCTGCATAGAAAGACCTCATCAAGCACAGCACGCGGGAACGTCATCGTTTCCGCTGTCGATGGCTCAGATGTGTCTAGGAGGCTGTTCGAGATTATATGGCTGTGTGCCAACGCCGTTTGAAGACGCGGGCATACCCCAGCGATCGCCCGATATTTCGCTTTGCGGCAGACTTGCTACCCGCAAGATGGGTAATTCATGCGCATGGTCAGCGCCAACGTGATGGCCAGCTTCGTGGGCGCCGAAGTGGTCTTGACCTAAAGATGAGCCAGCGTCCTGAACAGCCATCGCCGAATGCTCGACGTGAGGTGTATGGCCTACGGCTTGCCAAAACGGCACAAGCGTCAAGCCTGCAACGACCATTGCCAGCATGAAACTCTTCAGCAAATTTTGGACGGATCGCGGAATCATGCACCAAATCGCAGGAAGTAGACAAGGGTAGTGTGACGGGGATCGATGACACGGTCCAGACGCATCTTGTCGCACGACGCTTGGGCAACTGGATTGAACCTATCGGCACCGGCCGGCTAGCCAAGTCTTGGCGGCTAAGGGCCAAGCGCGCTACCCTTGTGACATTGCTACCGCCCTTATGGGTTTGGTCCGCCTTCTCGATGTTTTCGAGGCCCACGCTGAAGCCGCGGTGGGAAAAGACTGACATATTCTGCCAACGAGAACAGGTCCCACTGCGGTGCAGCTAGGATCCGGCTTGTCCTAATGGAAGCATGATGCGGGGACCTGATTATACCCCGCGGGGGTATCTGGAGGCTAGTATGCGTGCCGAGCAGTCATTGGCTATCCGCAACCGTTTGAACCGCGTTGCCGGCCAGGTAGCCGGAATTTCGCGGATGGTCGAGGGAGGGGCTTACTACATCGACATCCTTACTCAATTGCAGGCAGTCAAGGCCGCTTTGGCCAAGGCGGAGGATGCAATCCTCAAGCAACATGCCGATGGGTGCGTCGCCGAAGCGATCGCGTCTGGCGATCCGGATGCGCAACGGGCCAAGTTCGACGAGCTTGTGGACCTGATCTCCAAATCGAAAAGATGAGCGAAGAAGAAAAAATATGAAATGACCCAAGCGCGAACGGCATCTCACTCTACCGGATGGTTGCGCCAGGACACACAACGGGCATGGGGCTCCAGGAGATAGAAAATGTCGGATACTACGCATCACTCGAGCCAACCCGAACATCGCGGACACGGCAACCACGGGCGGCCTTATCTGATGTTCTGGATCAACATGATCCTGGGCCTGATCGTCATGTATGTCGTCATGTTCTCCATGATCGACGGGTTCGCCGATTTCCGCAACAATCTCAACATGTTCTACATGGCTGTCACCATGTGGGCACCCATGGGCATTTTCATGCTGGCAACCATGCCCGGCATGTTCCCGAACAGGAGGATGAACGTCGCCTTGTACGTGATATTCGCCCTGCTGGCGGTCCTCTCTTTCTGGGGCACCCGCGCTCAGACATTCATCGACGACCGCCAGTTCGTGGATTCCATGATCCCGCACCATTCGGGCGCCATCCTGATGTGCCGTGAGGCAGATATCGAAGACCCCGAACTATTGACCTTGTGCGGCGAAATCATCGAGGCGCAGCGTCGGGAAATCGAGCAGATGGAAACGATCGGCGCGCGCCTCCAGGGACTATAGCTGCGGCGCGGCGATGGCGTAGCGGGGCGACGTTTTATCGTCGCGACGCCGCCAGTAGCAGATCGAAAGCTTCGATGATTTCCGCCCCTGCCCCTTTGGCACCGGCATCGATCCACCGACGGATACCCGCAAGAAGTGCTCCACTCAACATGGTCGTCATCGTCGCCAGCGCCTCGCCCGGCCCTATTTCCGTCGCCACGATGTCCTCGACGATGCCGCGAAACTCGGCCTCGGCGAGCCCTCCACCGGCGCCGCCGGCCAGAGCCGCGAACAAGCCAGCGTGCGACTTTGCATGGTCCAGCAGGGCACGGATGGCCTCGGCGCCACGGCCACGGTCATCCAGTTGCACGTGCTCGGCATGTTCCTGCCGTCCTTCTTCACCGGCTCGCTGATCGCCCGTTTCGGCGTGCTGCGCATCATGTTCACCGGCATCGTCCTGCTCACCGGGCACGTGCTGTTCAGCCTCTCCGGGACGGGGTTCTATTCCTTCACCGCCGCATTGATCCTGCTCGGGGTCGGCTGGAACTTTCTCTATATCGGCGGCACTAATCTGCTCACCCGCACCTACAGCTCCGCCGAGAAGAGCAAGGCGCAGGCGACAAACGATCTGACGATCTTCCTTGTCGGTCTCATCGCCTCGCTGAGCGCCGGTGTGCTGCAGAATACCATCGGTTGGCAGAGCCTGAACCTCGCACTGCTGCCCTGGCTGGCTCTTGCGGGTGTGGCGATCATCTGGCTCGGCCGCAGCGGCGACCCGGTCCCGGTCATCGCTGTGAAGAGCGCTTAGCGCCTGACGCCCCCCAAGTTACATCTCACATATAATGCGAATTCGCTGGCGGGCATTTCGAGCCGACGCGCTCTCCTAAAATAGAGCGGCCGGTAATGACGGATTTGGGGACGGAGACAGACTGCCGCCTGCGGGCATCCTTGTCCCAAGCTGACTATCTGAGGGCTTGAGCACCGTGGTATGGATGCAACGCACGCACACTTTCGCTTGCGACACCTCGCATCACCCACCGTCATGTATTAGAAGATGCTCATGAATAGGTTTGGGCTTCTCATTGTTTTGCTGTTCGGATTGGCTTCCCTGTCAGGTCCAACAATGGCAGCGTCTGTGGCAGCCGGGAATTTCTGGACCGTCGCTAATCAAGAGCTGTGCGTTGAACAAGACGTAACCCGTCAGAGTTCTTCGGCATACAAACTCTGTTCCAAGAAGATCAACGGCCAAGTAGTTCCATGCCAGCAGCTGGCCGGAGTCATGCCACTGGCAGCGGACTGCATGTTCGAGCAGCACTCCGCGGCGTTCTCTCTCTTGGTAAAAAGCGGCACCCCTCCCCTAACAAATGGCGGACGTTTTCGACCGCCACAAGCCGCCTGAGGACGTCGGCATCCTGAAGCCGGCTCAGTCCCTTGTCCTGATCCTTTGAGAGGCAGCCACCCGGCTGCTCTGGAACACATGCATTCAACTACAATTTCGCGCCGGCACATGATGCTGGGCGCTTCGAGCCTTGCCGCTTTGGCACTTGCCGGTTGTGCGACCACTACTCCCAAAGTGCCTGTCACCCCGCCGTCACCAGCGATCCCGCCGGAATACCTCGCTATGTATGCGGCCCTTCCTAATGAGCTGTTTCCAATTCCTGCAGCCGATATCCATTTGATCGATCCGAACTACTGGCGGCAGGAGGTCGCCAACACCACTGGCGAGAATCCCGGCACCGTAGTTGTCGATACGCCTAATCGGCATCTCTACTGGACCATGGAGGGTGGGCGGGCGATGCGCTACGGCGTCGGCATCGGTCGTGACGGTTTTGCTTGGGAAGGCCGAGGGCATATCGCGTACGGTCGCGAGTGGCCGGTCTGGACACCACCCTCTGACATGATCGACCGGCAACCAGAACTTGAACCGTATCGCCGTGGCATGGAGCCCAGCCTTGAGAACCCCTTGGGGCCGAGGGCACTGTATATCCATCAGGGAAATCGAGACACGCTCTATCGCCTGCACGGGAACATGGACGCCCGATCAATCGGTCAGGCGGTTTCCAGTGGATGCGTTCGGCTGCTCTTCCAGGATGTCATCGACCTTTACGGTCGGGTCAGATGGGGTGCCCCGATAGTGGTCATGCAATAGACGATGCAACGGTGGGCCGGGTCGCCCCGGCCTACCTCGAATGCGAATGTCAAAGCGCCTGGATGACGTCCGAGAGCATGGTTCGGACCTTGCCCGCGACCGCGTGAAGGGCATCGTTGTCGATCGCGGTCATGGACGCGACGGGGTCGATGGCGCTGACTTCGACGGTGCCGCCTTCCAACTCCCGCACGATCACATTGCACGGGAGCATGGCGCCAACGCGGGGTTCCAGCTTGAGGGCCTCATAGGCCATCTTGGGGTTGCAGGCGCCCAAGATCACGTAGCCCGGCATGTCCGCCTCGAGCTTGGCCTTCATGGTTTTCTGCACATCGATCTCGGTGAGCACGCCGAAACCGTTGGCGGCAAGCACTTCCTTGGTGCGAGCAACAGCGGCGTCAAGCGTTATGCCGGCGAGCTGTTTTTCGAAGGTGTACATATTCGGTCTCCTTGATCAGATGAATGCGGTAACGGTCTGGGCTGCCATGTAGATTGCGACGACCACGATCAAGCCGGCGAATGCAGTGTTAAGCAGCCCCTTCTGACGAGCCATGAGCCCAGCAGACCGCGTACCCAACAGACCGCCGGCCAAACCACCGCCGATGAAGACCGCGGCCAGGGGCCAATCGACCAAGCCGGAGAAGGCATAGCTCAGAGCGGTCGTGAACCCGAAGGCAGTGACGGCGACTAGCGAGGAGCCGATGGCATTGAGGACCGGCATGCCGGTGGAGGCAACCAGTCCGGGAACGATCAAGAACCCGCCGCCGATGCCGAAGAACCCGGAGAACGCGCCGGTGAGCCCGCCATAACCGAGGACCTTCGGCGCCTTCTCCCGGTTGCAGGTTGCACCGGGTATGCCTGGGTTGCCGCGTCCCTTGAACATCAGCACGCCCACGACCAGCATGAGGACGGCAAACAGGAACAGGAGTTTGTCCCCATCCATGGCCTTGCCGAGGGTGGAACCTGCGAACGCTCCGACGATGCCCGCCACCGTATACATGAGAGCACAGCGCCAGATCACGTTGCCTTTGCGGGCATGGGTGATTAGGTTCGTGGCAGCATTGGCCGCCACCGCGAAGGCACTGGTGCCGATGGCCACGTGAGCGACCGGAACCCCTACGACATAGACCATGAGCGGGACCGCCAGGATGGATCCGCCACCACCGAACAGGCCGAGGGTAAAGCCCACCAGGCTGCCGGAAAAGGCACCCAGCAGGTATTGAAGGGGTTCCAGGAACATCGTTATCTTTCAGTCAGAGTGAGGCAGCGTAGAGGCTACCGGCACGGCCACCCGAACGGCAGTAGCCCAGTATCGGACCATCGGTTTCGGCCCGGGCCTGTTCGAAGCGGATGAGATGGCCTTCGGTCAGCTGACCCGAGACCGGGATGTGGTACGCCTTGAGCCCAAACCGTTCCGCCGCCTCGGCGATCTCGGCAAAAGAGGGTTGCCCCGCGTCCTCGCCGTCCGGGCGGGCGCAGACGATGCCCCTGTAGCCAGCCTCCGCGATGAGCATGACATCATCTGGCTGGATTTGCGGGCTTTGGGCGAAATGCTCGTCGATTTTCTGAATTGCCATATGGGATCACTCCTTGGAAGTGCTCAGCCCATTGATGGGCACTTTGAGGTAGGTCTTGCCGTCATCCTCGGCGGGCGGCAGTTGCCCGGCCCGCATGTTGACCTGCAGGGACGGGATGATGAGCTTGGGCATGGACAGCGTCTTGTCGCGGTCCTCTCGCATCTTCACGAAATCGTCTTCGGAGGTGCCGTGACCAACATGGATGTTGTGGTCGCGTTCCTCGGCGACGGTCGTTTCCCACTGGATGTCGCGGCCGTTGGGTCCATAGTCGTGGCACATGAAGAGCCGCATTTCGCCCGGTAGGGTCAGAAGGCGCTGGATGGACCGGTAGAGCGTGCGGGCATCGCCGCCTGGGAAGTCAGCCCGTGCAGAACCGCCATCGGGCATGAACAGGGTGTCGCCAACGAAGGCAGCATTGCCGATCACGTGCACCATGTCCGCCGGCGTGTGGCCTGGCGTGAACAGAGTATGGGTAGTCAGCGTGCCGATCTGATAGCTATCGCCATCCTTGAACAGCTGGTCGAATTGCGACCCGTCACGCTGAAACTCGGTCCCTTCATTGAAAATCTTGCCGAAGGTGTCCTGCACCACGCAGATCTGACCACCGATCCCGAGCTTGCCGCCCAGCTTGGACTGGATGTAGGGCGCAGCGGATAGATGGTCGGCATGGACATGCGTCTCGATCAGCCATTCCAGCACCCAGCCGTGTTCCTGGATGTGTAGGATGATGCTGTCGGCGCCATCATGGGCGATGTTGCCGGAGGCATAGTCGAAGTCCATGACCGAGTCGATGACGGCGCAGGCGTCCGAATTCGGGTCTTTGACGATGTAGCTGATGGTGTTGGTCGGCTCGTCGAAAAAGGCGACGACTTCCGGCTTCACAGTCAGGTCTGGCTTGAAGGGAATGGGTTGGCTGTACATGGAAATCTCCTTTCGGTTCAAAAATCAGGGTAGCGCCCGGCGGCGAGCAGATAGAGCCCCCAAGCCATTGACCAAGAGAATGCCAGCGATCATCGCGCAGACGAAGGTAATCGGGCTGGACTGTCCCGACCCAAGCGCCGGTATGGCGCCGCCAGGGCAGAAGCCAGCAATGCCCCAACCAACACCGAAGAGTGCCGAGCCGCCGATCAAAGGCAGGCCCAGCTGGCGCTTCGCGGGCAGGTGGAACGTGCGCTCCAGGACCGGTGTGGGCCGCTGCAGAACGACTTTGTAGCCAAGGAAAGTCACGACGAGGGCTGACGCCATCACCAGTGCCAGACTCGGGTCCCAGGTGCCGAAGACGTCGAAGAAGTTCAGAACCTTGGCAGGGTTGGCCATTCCGGAAACGACAATGCCAACGCCGAACACCAGTCCGGTGGCCATAGCGGAGAGGATGCGGCGCATCAAAAGCCTCCCAGCACGTGGCGGATGACGAAGACGGTGACGAAGGTGGCCGCCATGAAGGTCGCCGTGGCAACGATGGAGCGCCTCGAGAGACGGGCGATGCCGCAAACGCCATGTCCCGAGGTGCACCCGCCCCCGAAGGTAACCCCAATGCCCACCAGCAGGCCGCCAAGGATGATAGCCCAGGACGGAAGATCGGCCTGCAGCGGAAGCGCAACGCCGGTCAACAGCGTTACGACAACTGGCGCGGCGATCGCGCCGACCAGGAAGGCTACCCGCCAGTCCCAGTCGCCCTTAGGCCAGATTGCGCCGGTGAGAATTCCGGTCATTCCAGCGACGCGGCCATGGACAGCCATAAGCGCAACAGCGGCGATTCCAACCAGGGAGCCGCCCAGCAGCGCCTCAATGGGGGTGAAAGTGGTGATCATGGACCTATCTTGAGATAATAAGTTTATGCGGTTCGGCTGACCCGCCAACAAAGTACGTTGCTTTATATATTCGAATATTCTAATGTGTCAACCGTCAAAGCAGATTGGGTTGCGACATGAACATCACTGACCTTGAACCTCGGGCCGAAGAAGCGGCGCAGCTGCTCACCGCTATGGCGAACCCGAAGCGGCTTTTGGTCTTGTGCAATTTGCTCGAGCAGGAACGTAGCGTCAGTGAACTGTCTGGGATCGTCGGGCTCGAGCAGTCGCCGTTGTCGCAACATCTTTCGAAGTTGCGTGCGCTTGGACTGGTGAAAACGCGCCGGGAGGGCCAAACCATCTACTATCGACTGGCTTCAGAGCCGGTAAACCGTGTCTTGACCACGCTTTATGAGATTTACTGTGAGCCGCAGGTCACTGCGGTTGGATGATGAGTGGCAACTGGACATAAACGGGCCAACCTTGCTGCCTAACGCCTGCGTGATCAACTGACGCGCCTGCGATTCAGCATGCGTTAACCAGACCGAGGCAGATTGCCGGCATGTTTTACCGACGGTTCACATGGCTGACGGCTGTCATCGCCCTGGTATTTGCATCACTGCTCGCAACGCCCATCGCGGCCGCGACAGCGCATTCCTACGCCATAGGGGCCGTTGTTGAGGCCGTCGACGCGCACGGCCATGTCCATCACGAGATGGGCGCCGACGAGCACGACGCCATCGATCACGCGCATGACGTGCCGTACAATCAGGCGGCAACTATCGTCGCCATAGCCACCTGGCAGCCGGACCGGCCCGGAGATTTCGTCAAGAGGATCGAGAGCGCGATCCGGGTCAGCTTTGAACGGCCGCCCAAATCCATCCGGTGACCTGACCGGGGGGACGCCCCTTCTGTTCACATCGATGGATTTTATCATGACCCCAAGACCCTTGCGGGCGAACTGGCCGTTGAGGCCACTCGCGACCGTGATGCTGGCACTGACCACTCTCCTAGCCTTCGGGGACGTCGCCAACGCCCATGGCGTCGCGACTTCGGACGCCGGCTATATCGCCGAGATCACCGGCCTCAACCTGTTGCCCTACGTATACCTGGGCGCCAAGCACATGATCACTGGTTACGACCACATCCTGTTCCTGCTCGGCGTCATCTTCTTTCTCTACCGAATGGAGCATATCGGCATTTACGTGTCGCTGTTCGCCATCGGGCACTCGACCACAATGCTGTTGGGGGTCTATTTCAACTGGGCGATCAGCTCGTATTTCATCGACGCCATTATCGGTCTCTCAGTTGCTTACAAGGCACTCGACAATATCGGCACGTTTCAGCGCTGGTTCGGCTTTCAACCCGATACAAAGGCCGCAACGCTGATCTTCGGGCTGTTCCATGGCCTGGGGCTCGCCTCCAAGGTGCTCGAATACAACATGTCCGAGGATGGCCTGCTGCCCAACCTCATCGCCTTCAATATCGGAGTCGAGATCGGGCAACTCATGGCGCTCGCCATCATCCTTATCCTCATGGGTTTCTGGCGCCGCACGCGCTCGTTCTGGAAGCTCGCCTATTCTGCAAACGTCGCCATGATGTGCGCCGGTTTCGTGCTGTTCGGATACCAGCTCGTCGGCCTCGTCGTCGTGCCCTAAGGATCGACACACATGTACAACACCGAATATCCCAGCAAGGCAGACCTGCCCTCGACCAACCGTTTGATACGTTCGACAGTCATCGCTGGCATCGGCGCGCTGGCCATCCTCGTCACCGTGGTGCTTCCATCCGAGTATGGCATCGATCCGACAGGCCTAGGACGGCTGACGGGTCTGACGACCATGGGCCAGATAAAGATGCAACTCGCCCGAGAGGCCGCCGCGGACGGGGCCCTGAGCGCCGCTGTTGCGGCAGGGACAGCGGTCCCCAGCGCCGCACCGGGACAGTTGGCTGTCGATACCCAGCAGTTGGCAGCCCGGGTCGATGCCCTCGAAGGCGTCATCCGGCAATTGCGATCGGCGCCACCGGCAACCCCCGCTGCGCCCGTTCTACCCGCGCTGGTGCCAGTTGAACCGCTTCCGACGCAACAGGCCGCAGCATCAACTGTGGCTGTGGAAGCGCCCGCTCCGATTGCCACACCGCTTTGGCGAGACGAAGTAAGCTTCACCCTCACGCCCATGCAGGGCGCCGAATACAAGCTGGTCATGCAGGCCGGTGCCGTCGCCAGCTATGAATTCGTGGTTGATGGCGGCGTCATCAACTTCGACGCGCACGGCGAGGGAGAGGGGCAGTCGCTAAGCTATGAAAAAGGTCGCGGGGTGGCGAGCGACGCCGGCGAGATGATCCCGCCGGTCTCCGGCACCCACGGCTGGTTCTTCCGAAACCGTGGCAACGAAGACGTGGTGGTGACCCTCCGCACCGGCGGCGACTACCAGGAGCTACGCAAGCTCATCTGAGCCTGTTCGGGCAGCAACTGCCATAGAAATGCGCTCCCGACCTTCAACGGGCCGGGAGCCTCAAAAGAGCTATCGAGGCTTGCACGATATCCCCCAGGGGGGATATGGGTGTCGCATGACCGATGTTGAATTGCACCCGCACCGCCACGCCACCCATCCCCAGATCGTCAAGCGCCTCAAGCGTGCCGATGGACACCTGAAATCGGTGATCAAAATGATCGAAGGCGGGCGGTCCTGCCTCGACATTGCCCAGCAATTGCACGCCGTGGAAAAAGCCATTGCCCAGGCCAAGAAGACGCTGATCCACGATCATCTTGACCATTGCCTTGCCGACGCTGTGGGGCCGCTTGAAGACGCGGATCGCGCCCGTTTCGACGAATTCCGCGACATAGCTAAATACCTCTAGGAAAATTCCATGCTGGCTGTTCTGCGCAACCGCACCTATCGCCATTTATTTCTTGCCCAGGTGATCGCCCTGATCGGAACCGGGCTTGCCACCGTGGCGCTCGGTCTCCTCGCCTTCAACCTGGCCGGAGAAAATGCCGGCGCGGTGCTTGGTACGGCACTCGCGATCAAGATGATCGCCTATGTTGTGGTAGCGCCGATCGCTTCGGCCTTTGCCGAGAAGCTGCCACGGCGGACGATGCTTGTCGCTCTCGACCTTGTGCGGGCCGCCGTTGCGCTATTCTTGCCGTTCGTGACCGAGATCTGGCAGGTCTATGTCCTGATCTTCCTCCTGCAATCGGCTTCGGCAGCCTTCACGCCGACGTTCCAGGCGACTATTCCTGATGTCCTTCCGCAGGAACGAGACTACACACGCGCCCTCTCACTTTCACGGCTGGCCTATGATCTCGAAAGCGTGGTGAGCCCCCTGCTAGCCGCCGCGCTCCTGACGGTGATCTCGTTCAGCAGTCTCTTTGCCGGAACCGTCATCGGTTTTGTCGCATCTGCCCTCCTGGTGGTGTCGGTCGTGCTGCCCAGCCCCAAACCCGCCGCGCCACGTGGCATCTATGATCGCACCACGCGCGGTCTTCGCATTTATCTAAATACCCCACGTCTTCGTGGCCTGCTGGCGCTCACTTTTGCCGTGTCGGCTGCGGGGGCTATGGTGATCGTCAACACCGTCGTCCTCGTGCAGGCGGGGTTCGGACTGGACCAGCAATGGACCGCCGTAGCCCTGGCGGCCTTCGGCGCCGGATCGATGGGGGCGGCATTCGCTCTGCCAGTCCTGCTCGACCGATTTCCTGACCGAGCGGTAATGTTGGTCGGCGCCACCTTGCTCGTCATGACGATGCTGCTGGGCAGCCTGCTTGCGGGCTATCAAAGCCTGCTCGTCCTGTGGACTGTGGTCGGCGTCGGATACTCTGTTACGCAGACCCCTGCGGGACGCCTGATCCGCAGGTCGTCCAATCCCGAGGACCGACCGGCACTGTTTGCCGCCCAGTTCGCTCTTTCGCACGCGACTTGGCTGGTGACCTATCCGCTCGCTGGCTGGCTGGGTGCTGCCGCTGGGTTGCCGGTTACCTTCCTCGCCATGGCCGCCATTGCCGCTTCTGGGCTACTTGCCGCCTTGTACCTTTGGCCGGCACACGATCCAGTAATCATCGAGCACACCCATGCCGACCTGCCGGCAGACCATGCTCACATCGCCCAGGCCCGGCCTGCCGGCACTGGCTATGTCCACGCGCATGATTTCGTGATCGACAACGAACACGCCTCCTGGCCGGGGCGGTGAGCGATATTCTAGGTTGGTTGGTCGCCATGCAGGTGACGATCCATGGAGCCATAGCAGAACATATCCAGGCCTTTTCAGGCTCGGGGGACTGGCTGACCCTGCTTGCGGTGTTGCCCATGGGCATGCTGTTTGGCGCAGCGCACGGGCTGACGCCTGGTCATAACAAGACTGTACTCGCCAGCTATGTCGTGGGTGACGGCGTGCCGGCAATGCATGCCGGTCTCATGGCGCTGGTTCTCACCGCCGTTCACGTCGGGTCTTCGGTGTTCATTGCCTTGGGCGCGGGATTCCTGGTCTCGCGCACCATCACCAGCGCGGGCCAGGCGCCTTTGCTCGAAACGGCCAGCCGAGTTCTTCTTCTCGGTGTCGGGTTGTGGTTGGTGCTCAGGTCGATCAAGGACCGGCCCCACGTCCATGGCGAAGGCTTCGGTGTGGCCATAATGGCCGGAATCGTTCCTTGTCCACTGACACTGTTCGTAATGGTCTTCGCTTTGTCGCAAGGCGTGCCTGAAGCCGGTTTGGTGTTCGCGTTTGCCATGCTGGCTGGTGTCGGAACTGTACTGGCGGCGGTCGCTCTGGCGGCTTCCCTTGGCGCCAAAGCATTCTCACAGTCTCTAACGCGTCATGGTACCACGGCCAAAATTGCCGCAAGGAGCCTTTAGTTCGTAGCGGGACTAGTACTGATTGCGTTGGCCCTCGCCCAACTTTTCGGCTAACGAAAATTTGCTACCGACAGTAGGAACCACCTGACGTCCGCTTCAAGACCCTTTTCAATGCCACTGAACGTGTACTTGGGCGCAAGCCCGCCGGGCCCATACCGCATATTATGCGAATCAACCATTGGCCGGCTGCGCTCCATGTTGGTCGTCGCGGAAGCCCTACCGGGTGGACCTCCGGTGCGAACGTCTCAAGGTTAAGTTCTCGACCTCTTCTAAGGTCCGAGAGTGGGGTTTCTTCCCGAGCACAGGCGAGCACCATGGAGCAGCCAGAGCACGCGAGCACGCCGAGCACCGCAATCGAGGTCCAAGTGTCTGATTTAGCGCGATTTTAAGAAACGTGCTTTTGCAACCTATCGCTGAGTTGTCGGAACATTTGCCAACTCAACGGCCGAGTGTCATGGTTTCGTGCCGGTTGATACCGAGCAGAAAAATCTAAGTATTTGATTTTACTAACTAAATGCCTTAGATTTTGGGAATGTCGATGCAAGGAGCGTTTTTCAGCTTCCAAACCTGACAGATCACCCTTGGGGCCCCCAAAGAGCACACCAGCATAGGCCGGCGTCCAAACCCGGCCACCCAACCTTGAGAAAGAAGCTATCATGACCATGTTCAGCCTGAAACCGACCAAGAAGATCGCGCAGCGCCAGCTGGAGCTGCGGGCCAGGCTGTTTCCAGGGATCACCGAGGCCCACCTGTGGAACCGCAAGACGCACCATGGCTTCACCACCATCCCCAGGACGTTGCCACTGATCATGAGCATCTTGGATGATCTGGCTGGCATGCCGGTGGGTTCGACTTATTTGGAGCTTTGGTGCCGGAGTTTCGACGAGGCCTTTGTCACCCTCTCCAAGCCGCGCGAAATCGCCTTCCACTCAGGCAGCACTGGTCAGCGGCAGGAATCGACGTGGCGGTCGAAGATCAAGAAGCTGCATGAGCTGGGCTTCATCGAAGTTGCGGAAGGCTCGGCCGGCATCTACAGCTATGCCTTGATCCTCAACCCGTATCTGGTCATTCGGCGCCTCTTTACGGCAGGCGGGAGCCATATTCCGGTCGACAAATACAATGCCTTGATTGATCGGGCGATCGAGATTTCCGCTGGGGACATGGATATGCCGGACCCGTGGGCGCCCGTTCCCGAGGTGCCAGCGGCACCTGTGCCGCCTGCTCCGGTTGCCGCCGCGCCCTTCAATCCATTTGCAGGAGTCGCAGTGCCGCCCATGCCGGCGCCGACCGTAGCGGCCGCGCCGACCCAGCCAGTCTGGCCGACGCCGGCACCTGCAGTGCCTGACAAGGCCTAAAGTGTTGCCACGCAACGAAGCAACCACACGCGCCGGGGGCTCGTGCGGGTGGACCATCTATGTCAGGGTGGGAAAAGCAATGCCCCGGCCGCTTGTTTTCACAGAGGCGGTACCGGGGCTCACGAGATACTTATAGGACAGAACGAGAGATTTTGCAAGTGCGCGCCCCTTTTACACCTGACAGGCTGGCAGCCCTACAGAGCAATCTGTCCGCCGAAAGGCTCGCACGGTATCTCAACGATACGGGAGGCGACCAAGTTGCCGCCATGGCACTCTACGAGTGGAATATGGCGATTTCCGAGGCTTTTTACAGCCCCCTGCAGAATCTCGAAGTAGTGCTGCGCAACACCCTCGGCAACGCCCTGCGGGCACAATATGGCGCGAACTGGTACCTGCAGAACGGAGTGCCGCCCCTCATGTACCCGCTGCCCGACATGCTGGCCAAGGCACGCGACGAGCTGACCAGGCGCGGCATCGCGCTCGAGCATGGCCGTATTCTTGCCGAGCTGAATTTCGGCTTCTGGGGCGGGCTGCTGTCGAGCCGCTATGAAACGCCGCTTTGGCGCCCGATTTTCTTCCGTGCATTTGCCAATCGTCCGGCCGGCTTTAAGCGTAAAACCGTCCACGACCCGATCGAGAGGCTGCGCCGATTCCGCAACCGGATCGCCCATCACGAGCCGATCCACGACCGCAATCTCGCGGAAGATTATGCCGAGATCCTGCAGGTGGCGGACTGGATCTCGCCCCATATGGCGAGTTGGATCGATGAGACTAGCAACGTCAACGCAGTGGTGGCGCTCAGGCCTTAAGCGAAAGTCTCCGAGGTATTCTCCGAGGCCCGACGCAAAATAGCACTGTCTCATCGACGGTCTTTTAGGAGCTGGTAACGACCCTCCCGGATACCTCTACCGTCAGGTGCGACAGGTCATGGATTTGAGCGAGCTTCGCCTTGTAGAAGGCAATTGGCCGGGGTACGGCCGAGCTGATGGCCACGATCGCAGCATGATGCCCGGGCCCCACCTGCCACACATGCAGGTCGTCGATCGTGTCGCCGTCGACTTCGATGACCTCGCGAATTTCCTCGGGCAGGTCTTCGGTTGCAGGCACATAGTCCAGCAACACTCCGCCGGCATCGCGCACGAGGCCCCATGACCAGCGGGCAATGAC
>JAQGKG010000424.1 GCA_028290245.1 Devosia sp.
TTGGGCCGGCGTGCACCGAGATTTCAACCACTCCATGAAGCGCGTCGAAGATGAGCTGCAGGCCGCCAACGCCACCTCGCCCGGCCTGCGCAAGGGTTCGTTCAACGCCACTCTGTGCCTCGCTCACCCCGATGGCCGCGATGTGATTTATCACGCCCAGTGCTTCGGCACCCTGGTCTGGCCACCCCGCGGCATCAGTGGCCATGGATACGATCCTGTATTCATGCCCGATGGCTATGACATCACCTTCGGCCAGATGACTGCCGAAATGAAACACTCCTGGGCTCCCGGCCAGCAAGGCCTGAGCCACCGCGCGCGGTCCTTTGCGCAATTCGTGGAGAGCCAGATTGAGCGGTAACCCCAACGACATGTTCGGGGTTTACGTGCACTGGCCGTTTTGTGCCTCCAAGTGCCCGTACTGCGACTTCAACTCGCACGTTCATCGCGGCCCGTTCGACGAGATCGACTACGTCGCCGCTTACGAGCGAGAAATCGCCACCACCGCAGCGATGGCGCCGGGCCGTGTCGTGCAGTCGATCTTTTTCGGCGGCGGCACGCCCTCGCTGATGAACCCGCAATCCACCGGCCGCATCATCGACGCCATCGCCAAGCACTGGACTCTCGATGCCAAGGCCGAGATCACGCTGGAAGCCAATCCGACCAGCGTCGAAGTCGACCGCTTCAAGGGCTACCGCTCCGCCGGCGTAAACCGCGTCTCGCTCGGCGTGCAATCCTTGCGCGAAGGCCCGCTGGCCGAACTCGGTCGTCGCCACACCGTCGACGAAGCCATCGCCGCCGTCCGTATCGCCCAGTCGGTGTTTGATCGCTCGAGCTTTGATTTGATCTACGCCCGACCCAAGCAGACGCTGGAAGATTGGGAAGACGAGCTCAAGGAAGCGCTGTGGATGGCGCAGGGCCATATCAGCCTCTACCAGCTGACCATCGAAATGGGCACGCGCTACTTCGACCTGCATCGCGCCGGCAAGCTCGCCATGCCCAATGAAGACCTGGCCGCCGATTTCTACGAAATGACCCATGAGCTGACCGCCGAGGCCGGCCTGCCCGCCTACGAGATTTCCAATCACGCCCGCCCCGGCCAGGAAAGCTCGCACAACATGCTGTATTGGCGTTACGGCGAATATGCAGGCATCGGCCCGGGCGCCCACGGCCGCCTGATGATCAACAACCAGCGCCACGCCACCGCCGCCGAAAAAATGCCGTTCGACTGGCAGAAAAACGTCGTCGCCAAGGGCCACGGCCTCGTTGTCGATGACGTGTTGACCTGGGAAGAACAAGGCGACGAGTTCCTCGTCATGGGCCTCCGCCTCAAGGAAGGCATCTCCCCGGCCCGCTTCACCGCCCTCTCCGGCCGCCAGATTTCCCGCACCCAGATCGACACCCTAAAAGGCTACGGCTTCGTCGAAACCCTGCCAAACGGCAATCTCCGCGTCACCGACAAGGGCTTCCCCGTGCTGGATGCGGTGGTCGCGGACCTAGCTGCCTAGCCACCGATGTCATCCCGGCGCAGGCCGGGACCCATCCTGAGATCTATTCCCTAGCGAGATCGCTGAACCGCATCTACAACCGAGCGCCCTCAATCACCTGCGCTCCGCCCGGCGCAATCCGCTTCAACACCAGCGCATACTCAGCCCGGCCATTCCCTAAAAACCTGAACGCCCCATCCCGGCCATTAAACCCCGTCGCGCTGGTCATCAGTGCTGGATTATACGGCGGATTGGCCATCGACAGCGTGTTCACATTGGCCAGGATCGTCGCCGTATAGGCGATGGTGGCCAGCGCATGCGGCATTCCCCCGAACTGCCGCTGGTAATCCCCGCCGATCGCCGCCATGCCAGCCGGATCGACCGCTGGATAGATCGCCCCTGCTAGCTGCGCCGAGTTGGCGATCGCCGGATCGCCCTCCCAGTCTGCCGAGCCGACGATCTGCACCGCCCCCGGCTTCACCCCCGCCTGCGCCAGCAGCACGCCAAAACTCGGCGCCGACGCGCGGTCGGGAATGAAGATCGTGTCGATCACCCCCTGCTGGATTTGCGGCAGCGCCTGATTGACGATTCTCTGCGCCTCGCCAGCCGAGGAAAACGTATAGACCGCACCTGGTGCAAAGCCGGCATTCACGGCTTGCTGACGGAACGCCATCTCCTGCGCCTGACCGAAATCTGTCGCCGGAAATATCCCCGCGATGCCGCGCCGACCCTGCGTCTTGATCCAGTTCAGCGAGCGCTTCATCTCCATGTCCGGCAGCACGCTCAAAAGATATACCCTCGGCCCCGCCGCCGTGGGATTGTTGGAGAAGCCGACCACCGGAATGCCCGACGATCGCGCCACCGCACCCACCGCCGTGACCTGATCGGCGCGCAACGGCCCGAGGATCAGCCTGGCGCCCTCGCTCGCCGCAGCACTGGCGGCCGCCGTAGCGCCCTGCACCGTGGCGCCGGTGTCGCGCAGCGTGATAGTGATGTTCTCGGCAATATTGGGATTGGCCTCGATGAAGGCAATCGCCAGCCGCGACGCATTCGCAAGCGACTGCCCGACGCTCGCCAGCCCCGGCTCGCCCGACAGCGGCAGCAGCAGCGACACCTGCACCGGCCCCCGCCCGAAACGTTGCGCCGCACTCGTCGGCTGGATCGGCATTGTAGTTTGGGTCGGAAAGCTCTGCGAGCCACCGCCACCAAAATCCAGCGTCCGCGATCCGATCTGCAATGGCGAACAGGCGGCGACAGCAAAAAGCGCTATACCGTAACCAGCCTTCCCGAAAATCCGCATTTTCGGCTCCTCGATGCTAGCAGTCTGTTAACACTTTCGCAGCAATTGCTTAACCAATTCTCAACCGACGGACGTGCCAGGCATGACGGAAACCACCCTAGGCTATTTCATCGCCGGCCACACCTTTACCGCCCCACCGCTGGCGCCCGGTCTCTATGTCGTCGCCACCCCGATCGGCAATCTGCGCGACATCACCATCCGCGCGCTCGAGACGCTTGCCGCCGCCTCGGCCATCCTCTGCGAAGACACCCGCATGTCGGCCCGCCTGCTCGATCACTACGGCATCAAGGGCCGCCGCATCGCGCTACACGAGCACAATGAGCGCGCCAAGGCTGACGACATCGTCAACCGCGTCGCCGCCGGAGCCGCTATCGCGCTGATCTCCGATGCCGGCACGCCGCTGCTGTCCGATCCCGGCTTTCCGCTGATCCGTGCCTTGGCAGAAGCTGGCCAACCAGTGTTCGCCATCCCCGGCGCATCAGCTCTGTTGTCGGCACTGGTTGTCGCCGGCCTGCCCACCGACGCTTTCGCCTTCCACGGGTTCCTGCCGCCCAAAGCCGGTGCTCGCACCAATGCGCTTAAGGCGCTCACCGATTCACGTGAAACTTTGGTGTTCTACGAAAGCCCGCGCCGCCTCGATGACACCCTGGCCGCCATGGCCGAACTCTGG
>JAQGKG010000354.1 GCA_028290245.1 Devosia sp.
TGAAGGGGATGGACGGGTCAAGCGCCTTGAGCAGCGCCCAGTCGAAGGTCTCACCCAGACCACCCGGCCGGTCGGCGCCCTTGGGCGGCTTAGCATCGACGAGGATCAGGTCGGCGATATCGACGAAACCGGCGACATGGGCCACGTCCTCAGCCGAGCCGATGGGCACGGCCTTCAGTATCTCGACCCCGGCTTCGGCACGGATGGCCTCGACACGGTGCGGCGATTCCGGCCCGTGCAACTGAATCCAGTCCGGCCCGAGCGCCGCTACCTCTGCCACGCAGCTATTGTCTGGATTGACCAGCACAACGCAGGTTTGGATACGTCCGCGTGCAGCAGAAATCAATGTTGCGATGTCTTCTATCGAGACATGGCGCGGCGAGCGCATGAAATGCATGAAGCCCACCATGTCGGCGCCGGCGTCAATCGCCACGTCCAGCATATCGAGGGTCTTGATGCCGCAAATCTTGATGATCAGGGGATCGGCCATCTTGTCGCTCAGCGCAACTCCAGGAGGTCATCGACTTCGGCCGGTTGGCCGGATGGAGTCTGGCCGCTGTTGCGGCGCAGGTTGTCCAGCTCGCCATTGAGCTGATGGGCCTCGCGGCGCCAGTGTTTTTCGCCGCGCCGATGCCGGCTCTGGGCAAACCAGGTGGCAATGCCACCCAGCAGCACGCCGACCAGCAGGACGACATAAAGCACCACGAAAAGCGGTACGCCATAGCCGGGCACGACGGCGACTTCGCCCGAGACGAAGGGATTGAAATTAATTGCGACAAAATGACGATTGGCCAAGGCAAAGAGGATCAGGCCCAAGCAAAGTGGGACGAGGATCACCCAACCGACGATTCTATTGGCCATTAGTCTTTCTGTCCGTTGGAGCTTTGCCCCTTACGAGCGGTTCAGCCGCTCGCGGATTTCCTTGCCGGCCTTGAACTGCGGCACATACTTTTCGCCCACATCAACCTGTTCACCGGTACGCGGGTTCCGTCCGACGCGCGCCGGACGATTTTTTACCGAAAAGGCGCCAAAGCCACGCAATTCGACACGATCGCCGCGCGCCATGGCATCGCCGATCTCGTCAAGAATCGCGTTGACGATGTTTTCAATATCACGTTGGAAGAGATGTGGATTTTCCGCCGCGAGCTTCTCGACGAGTTCCGACTTGATCATCCCTTGGCTCCAATTGCGGCCGTGATTGCTCCTATGATCAGGAGCGCGAGCCAACCTGCCAAAGCGAAACCAGCCCGTCAAGCGTGATAGGCCCATTGGGAAGACCAAGTGCAGCGCGCGCCTTGCCGCCGAGGAAGGTTCCGACGAGGTCAAAACCCTGTTCGGGCTCCGGATAGACCGTCACGACATCGAGGTCTTCCTCAAGATCGCGTTCGGCCTCAAGCCAGGCAATCGCCTCGAGTTCACCGCCGATAGCGTCGATCAGCCCGGTTTCGATGCCGACACGGCCGGTAACGATGCGGCCATCGGCTAGTGCCAGGGTCGCCGGACGAGACAGGCCGCGGCGTTCGGCGACTACATCGACGAACCACTGGTAGCTATCGTCGACCAATGCGGCGATCGAAGCGCGCGGGGCGCCTTCCATCGGCTCGTCGAAGTCGGGCTCGGCCTTGAGCGGGCCGGAGGCGACCTTGTCGAAATCCACGCCGATAGTGTCGAGCAGCTTGCCGGCATTGACGTGCTGGAACAACACGCCAATCGAGCCGACGATGGAGAGCCGGCGGGCAAAGATGCGGTCGGTCGCGATGGCGGTCATATAGGCTGCCGAGGCGCCCAGTTCCTTGATCACCGCCACCGTCGGCTTGGCCTCGCGCAATTGACCCAGCGCCTCATACAGCTCCTCGCCGCCCGCCGTGGTGCCGCCAGGAGAGTTGATAGCGATAATCACCGCCTTGACCGCGTCGTCTTCAGCGAGATCCTCGATGACCTCGAGGCGTTCCGGGTCGGTGGCAATGGTGCCGTCGATTACGAGGCGCGCAACATAAACCCCCGTTGCCCCCTGCGGCAGCGCAAAGCGACCCAGGCCGAGGATGACGGCGATGGCCAATGCGATGAAGGCCAACAGGCGCCACAGCCCGCGCGACTTGCGATAGGTCTCGGCGGCGATGACGGCATGGGGATTGGGCTGGTCGGTCATTTCGGCCTCATGCTAATTGGTGACAGCGGCGTAGTAAGTCAGAAGCGGCGCACCATCAGCTTGGCGGATGGTTCATAGCTGGCAAGCTTGTCGGCAAGTTCGGGAAGCTTCACCGCGCGGAAACCATGCTTGTACCAGAATGGCAGCGAGCCATTAACGGCGACGAGGCTAACGGTAGAGAAACCCGCAACGCGAGCATGGCGCAGCATGTCGCCGACGATCATGGCGGCTGCGCCAGTGCCGCGCGCCGGGTTCAGCAGCGCCAGGTCATGCACATAATAGGTGTCTGCATCGGCCGGAATTTTTCCGAGTAGGGCATTGAGTGCGGGCAGCTGGCCAAACATCCAGGGATGGGACAGCACATAGCCGGCTGGCTGACCGTTCATTTCGAGCAACTGCGTGCCGTCAGAATAGAGGCGTTGGCGCTCGGCAAAGACCGCCAGGTCTTCCGGAAAAGCCGGATGCACTGTCGCCGCAATGGCTTCGACCGCCGGCAGGTCAAGCGTGGTCATGGCCCGCCAATGCATAGTTTTTCTCATGTGGTTGTTAGAAAGGAAAAGGCCCACGCTGTGAAGCGCGGGCCAGTTCATAGTTCATTCAGAATCCGTTCACCAATTACTTGGTGTCGCGGTCCTTGAGAGCTGCGCCCAGGATGTCGCCCAGCGATGCGCCCGAATCGGACGAACCGTAGTTGGCGACAGCTTCCTTCTCTTCGGCGATTTCGAGCGCCTTGATGGAAAGCTGGATGCGGCTGGTCTTGCGATCGTACTGGGTAACGCGTGCGTCGACCTTTTCGCCCTTGCTGAAACGCTCTGGACGCTGATCGTTACGATCGCGGCTGAGGTCAGCACGACGGATGAACGCAGTCATTTCGGTGTCCGCGATGCGCACTTCGATGCCGCCTTCGTTGACTTCAACGACCGTGCCGGTCACGACAGCGCCCTTGCGGATGCCACCCTGCTCAGCAGCACCAGCTGGTGCGTCCGACGTGGTTTCGCCAGTCGACAGCTGCTTGATGCCCAGCGAGATGCGTTCCTTTTCGACGTCAACATCGAGGACCTTGGCCGAAACCATGTCACCGCGGTTGTAGTCTTCAAGGGCCACTTCGCCCGACTTCTGCCAATCGAGATCGGACAGGTGAACCATGCCGTCCACATCGCCGTCGAGGCCGATGAACAGACCGAATTCGGTCTTATTCTTGACTTCGCCTTCAATGGTGGAGCCGACGGGGAACTTCTCGGCGAAGGATTCCCATGGGTTCGCCAGGGTCTGCTTAAGGCCGAGCGAGATGCGGCGCTTGTCGGGATCGACCTCGAGCACGACGACTTCGACTTCCTGGGAGGTCGAGACGATCTTGCCGGGGTGGACGTTCTTCTTGGTCCAGCTCATTTCGGAGACGTGGATCAGGCCTTCGATGCCGGGCTCGAGTTCAACAAAAGCACCGTAGTCGGTGATGTTGGTGACGCGGCCAGTGAACTTGGCTTCGATCGGATACTTGGCTTCGATGCCATCCCACGGATCAGCCTGATGCTGCTTCATGCCCAGCGAGATGCGATGGCTCTCATGGTTGATACGGACGATCTGGACCTTGATGGTCTCGCCGATCGTCAGCACTTCGGATGGGTGGTTCACACGACGCCATGCGATGTCGGTGACGTGCAGCAGGCCGTCAATGCCGCCGAGATCAACGAACGCACCGTAATCGGTGATGTTCTTGACCACGCCGTCGACAACCT
>JAQGKG010000089.1 GCA_028290245.1 Devosia sp.
CCTTTTGCTCGCCCGTGGAGCCCAATGCAGCCGGCATGGCCTTCTGTGCATAGGTGACTTCGAGATCGACGCGGTGAGGCCCTGATATGGTGCGTCCGGCGGCGCGATCAACCCCGCGGGAGGCGCGCCAGAGGGTCGCCAGCGCCGTTTCGAGTTCGGCGGAGGAGGCAGGTTCGTCGTCGCGCTCGAACAGCGGCGTCAGGGCTAGATGCGCGGCGGGGAAGCTTTGGTCATCGAGGCTTTGTTCGATCAACGCCTGCAGATGGGTCAAGCTATCGGTGCGGGCCAAATGCATCGAGGCGCCCAGTTCAGCCATCTGCGCCTCGACGGCATTGAGCCAAGTCGCGTCGCCATTGTCTTCGAGCAGGCGATTACGCTGGCGCATGGCCTTTTCATAGTCGCCGACCGAGGCGGAGTGGGACGGGATCAGCGTGGTCACCAACCGGTCGAGGAAACGCCTGCGGTCACCGGCCGGGCCGGAGAACAGGCCGTCCATACTCGGCGTCAGCCACAGCACGCGCAGGTAGTCGCTCATCGCCTCAATGGAGCGGGCATTGGCGCCATTGATGCGAACGCGGCGACCGCCATCGGGCGAAGCGCCGGTGCCGATATCGGAGGCGCCGTCGTCGGTCTCGACGGTTGCTGCCACTGCCCAAGGCAGGTCGGAGCCTTGGGATTGGAGGGTGTCGAAGCTGGCGCCGCGCAGGCCACGGCCGGGCGACAGCACAGAGACCGCTTCGAGCAGGTTGGTCTTTCCGGCGCCATTGGGCCCGGTCAGCACGACATGGCGGGAATCGAGGTCAAGCGCAGCCGCGGTGTAATTGCGGAAGGCGGTAAGGCGCAGGCGGGAGAGGTGGCGCATGGTTCAGGCTTCCACCGGGCCACCCCTCTCCCCTTGTGGGAGAGGGTGGATCGCGCACAGCGCGAGACGGGTGAGGGGGCGCAACGCAGACAAGACCCCCTCATCCCAACCGAAATTCGCTTGCGCGAATTCGGTGTCCCTTCGGGCACCTTCTCCCACGAGGGGAGAAGGGAAGTGGGATCGAGCTTGTGGCTGGTCCGGGCCCTGCGAGCTTAGCTCTCCGGGCCTAGTCGGCTTAAATCGCCGCACTGGAGCGATTTCCCCTTCGGGACGCCGCCTAGACACGCATCGGCATCAGCACATACAGCGCGCGGGTTTCGCCGTCGTCTTTGACCAGCGTCGGGGAGCCGGCGTCGTTGAACATGAAGACAGCGCTCTCGCTGCGGATCTGGCCGATGATGTCGAGCAGGTAGCGGGCGTTGAAGCCGATCTCGAAGCCGTCGGTGTCAAATTCCACCGCCAGTTCCTCGCTCGCCGTGCCGTGGTCTGGATTGGTCACCGACAGCTCAAGCAGACCGTCCTTGGCCTGCAGCTTGACAGCCTTGCCGCCGCGATCCGACGCAATGGTCGAGACGCGATCGACGGCGATGGCGAAGCTGGCGCGATCGACATTCATCTGCTTGTCGTTGTTCTTGGGCGTCACGCGATCGTAATCGGGGAAAGTGCCTTCGATCAGCTTGGACAGCAGCACGACCGAGCCGACGGTGAAGCGGATCTTGGTGTCGGAGACTTCGACATTGACGTCGCCATCGGCGCCATCGAGCAGCTTCTGGACTTCGCCGACAGTCTTTTTCGGCACGATGATGCCGGGCATGCCCTTGGCGCCTTCGGGTGCGTCGATTTCGGCGCGGGCCATGCGGTGGCCATCGGTGGCCACGGCGCGCAGCACGGTGCCTGTGCCGGTGATATCGACTGTGTGGAAATAGATGCCGTTGAGATAGTAGCGCGTCTCCTCGTTGGAGATGGCAAACTGGGTGCGCTCGATCAGCTCGCGCAGCGCCGAAGCGGGCATGGTGAACTCATGGCCGAAGGCGCCGGACTTCAAATCGGGGAAACTGTCGGGCGACAGGCAGGCGAGGTTGAAGCGCGAGCGGCCGGAGGTCAGAACCATGTTCTCGCCGCCATCGGTTTCGAGGCGCACTTCGGCGCCATCGGCCAGCTTGCGCACGATTTCATACAACGTATGGGCCGGAACCGTCGTTGTACCGGGGGTCGAGACCATGGCCGGCACGCCTTCGGTGACCTCGATATCGAGGTCGGTGGCGCGCAGTTCGACCTTGTCGTCGGCGGCCTTGAACAGCACGTTGGCGAGGATCGGATAGGTATTGCGCCGCTCCACGACCCGGTGCACATGGCTCAGCGACTTGAGCAGATGATTGCGTTCGAGCGTGACTTTCATACGACTATATCCCTGGCACTACGCGGCTGCGATCGGGCAGCAAACCTCCGGCGAGCCGGGGGTTGGACATTTACAATTTCGTAAGGGTTTAGCAAGTGCAACGGGCAGTTTGCCGCAGGATATCCACCTCGGGTACGCACCATCGCCCCGCTGACGGAGCGTTGGTGCGACCAGAAGCTATTCCTCGAGCATGCGCTTGAGCAGTTCGATTTCCTGGGCCAGTTCGACGTCGTCCTTGATCATCTGTTCGACCTTGCGGACCGAGTGGAGGACGGTGGTGTGGTCGCGGCCACCGAAGCGACGGCCGATTTCGGGGAGGGAGCGCGAGGTCAGGGCCTTGGCGAGGAACATGGCGATCTGGCGGGGGCGGACGACGTCGCGCGAACGGCGCGCCGAGAGCAGTTCGTTGCGCGGCACTTTATAGTGGCGACTGACCATCTTGAGGATGTCTTCGATGCGGACGCGGCGCGCCTCACGGGCGCGGATCAAATCGCCCAGGGTCTTTTCGGCCAAAGGCACGGTGATCAGTTCGCCGGTCAGCTGGTTGGCGGCGACGAGGCGATTGACGGCGCCGTCGAGATCGCGGCCGTGGCTGATGACGGCGCGAGAGATGTAGTCGATCACTGGCGTCGGGAAATGCATGCCGAAGCGGGCGGTGGCCTGATCGGCGCGACGCTGCACGATGGAGCGGCGCAGTTCGAGATCAAAGCCCGAAATCGGGACGACGAGGCCGCCGGAAAGACGCG
>JAQGKG010000401.1 GCA_028290245.1 Devosia sp.
CGAAGCTGGTGCAACTCACCGTCGAGTGCGACAGGGTGCTTTGTTATTAGCCCTCTTTGCCGCTGACTGAGGCGCTTTCGAAGGTGGCCATGTTGTTGTGGAGGTGGAGGGCGGTTTTGGCGAGGACGGCTGCGAGAGCGGCGCCGCTGCCTTCGCCTAGGCGCATGCCCAGGTCGAGCAGGCCTTTTTGACCCATCGCGGCAAGCGCCCGAGCGTGGCCAGATTCGGCGGAGACGTGGGCGAACAGGCAGTGGTCGATGCTGGCCGGGTTCACGGCGTGCGCAATGGCCGCCGCCGAGGTGGCGACGAAGCCGTCAATGATGACCGGGACCTTCTGGTGGCGGGCCGCAATCAGCGCGCCGAGCATGGCGGCGATTTCGCGGCCGCCGACGCGGGCGAGGATGGCGAGGGGATGATCGAGCTCTCCGACGTGGTGCGCCAGAGCGCGATCCACGGCGTCGGCTTTGCGGGTGAGGCCTGCGTCATCGACGCCTGTGCCGCGGCCCACCCAGTCGGCGCCCGTTCCGCCATAAAGCGCAGCATAGATGGCGGCGGCGACGGTGGTGTTGCCGATGCCCATTTCGCCAATGCAGATCAAGTCGGGCTTACCGGCGATGGCTTCCATGCCATAGGCGATGGTGGCGGCGCACATCTTGTCGTCGAGGGCGGCTTCCTTGGTTATGTCGCCGGTGGGCAGTTCGAGTGCCAGTTCGAAGACGCGCAGATTGAGTTCGTGCAGGGCGCAAATCTGGGAGATCGCGGCGCCGCCATTGGTGAAATTGGCGACCATCTGCGCCGTCACTTCGCGCGGGAAGGCCGACACGCCTTGGTCGGTAACGCCGTGATTGGCTGCAAAAATGGTGACCATGGGATTGTCGAGGCGGGGCTTGGCCCTACCCTGCCAGCGCGCCAGGAACTCGACCAAGCCTTCCAACGCGCCGAGCGAACCCAGCGGCTTGGTAAGCTGCGCGTCGCGGGCGCGGACGGCAGCGACCGCCGATTCGTCGCCATCGGGCGGCAGGGTCAGCAGCTCGATTACGTCGGTGTAGGCAGGGTTCAGCGTGGGCATGGCGTGTCACGGAGGTTCAGGATAGGAGTTGGCGACTTGTTGCCGATTGCAGGGTGAAAAGCAATTGAACGTGGATGAGCTGAAGGTCCAAGCGCAAGACGATAGAGGCGCGCGGGCTGTGACGGAGGAGCTTGGCCTGAAGGCCGACTTCATCATGGCGCTGCGATTTTTTTCGCGGCTGCCGACGGGGGAGACGCCCCATCAGGTTCCCGATCTCGGGCGGATCGCCATGGCATTGCCGCTGGCGAGCGTGGCCATCGGGATCGGGCCGGCGCTGTTGCTGATTGGTGGGGCATTGATTGGGTTGCCGGCGTATTTTGCGGCGGCGCTGGCGGTTGGGGCGATGGTGATTGCCAGCGGGGCGATGGCTGAGGATGCGCTGGCGGATGCTGCCGACGGCTTGTTTGGCGGGCATACTGTCGAGCGGCGGCTGGAGATCATGAAGGATAGCCGGCACGGGACTTATGGCGTGGCCGCGCTGTGCCTGTTTGTGCTGCTGCGGGTGACGGGGCTGGGTGCCGTGGCGGCGATCAATCCTCTCGCGGCGGGGGCGATTTGGCTCGCGGCGAGTGTTGTTGGGCGGTCGGGAGCGTTGTGGCTGCCGGCGGCACTGCCGCCGGTGCGGCGGGACGGGGCGTCAGCGACGGCGGGGCGGGTGCCGGCACGGAGTTTTGCGGTGGGTGCGGTGTTTTCCGTGGTGCTGCTGTTTTTGCTAGCAGGGCCGGCGGCGAGCATTGTGGGGCTTGGGGCGGCGGTAATTGCGGCGGTGGTCGTGATTGCTGGGTGGACGGCGGTTTGTCGGCAGATGGTTGGTGGGCAGACCGGGGATTTGATCGGGGCGTTGGGGGCGCTGGTGGAAATTGCAGTGCTGACCGCGTTGCTAGGATTCGTCTAAGGCGGAACTTTGCGGCCTAACCGCCATTCAGGCGTGGCCCTCAGGCCTTCTCACCTATAGTCACGCTACTGGCGTGATTTTTCCCTTCGAAACGGTTCGAATCTTGAAAAGACCGCAGTGGATGCCTTTATCGGTTTATTGAATTGGGAAAGCGGAAGGCCGTGGCATGATCTTTATCGGCATTGCGCTGTTGATTTCAGTTGGGCTAGCGCTGTTAATCAGCACCGACGCGGGGACGCTGGTGGGCCTGACGCAGGCCCAAACGGCGCAGTTGATCCCGTTGCTGGTGATTCTAATCGTGTTTGCGGGCGGGCTGTTTACGCGGCGGCGCAAGGCTTCCGAATTGATCGGCAGCGTGCTGCTGTGGGTCGGGATTTTCGGCGTAGCGGCGGTGACCTATGCCTATCGCGATGAGCTGACCAACATTGCTGGGCGCGTGGCCGGCGAGTTGCAGCCGGGCGTGGCGATGGTCGATGCCGAGCAAGGGCTGGCGACGTTCCGGCGCGGCGTTGGCGGGCATTTCGAGATCAACGCCACGGTCAATGGACACACGACGCCGATGATTTTCGATACCGGGGCCAGCGCCGTGGTGCTGACAGTGGCCGATGCCGAGGCGGCTGGGATTTCGACGAAGGAGCTGAATTATACCATCCCGGTTTCGACGGCGAATGGCACCGGGCGCGCGGCGCGGGTGCGGCTGGACCGGATCGAGATCGGCGGCATCGTCCGCGAGGGCGTGGTGGCGTTTGTGACCGAAGAGAACGCGCTGGATCAGAGCTTGTTGGGGATGACGTTTCTGGAGACGCTGAGCCGGTATACCGTGACCCAGAACTCGCTGGAGCTGGCGGACTAGAGCTAATCGCTATTCAGCTGATGCTGGCCTGCAAACGCCAGTTCTCTGCGCTTCCGGTGCTCACGTACTGGAACGTACGCTCCGCTCCGGTTCTCGCGAACCGACGTTTTCGGCTCATCCTGAGCTGAATCCCGATCACCCCTCGGTGGCTCCCTGACAAAAAATTGGCTTCGTGACGACAAAACGGCCGGTGTTTCCACCGGCCGTTTGGCATTTTAGCGGCTTCGATCAAACTGGGAACTGGGTGGCTTGGCCGGCCACGATGTACCAGGTGACGAAGAGTGCGTTAATGAAGGCGCCGGGGAGGTAGCTGCCGGTGCGGCGGTAGACGAAGGTCGACAGGAAGGCGATGATTGCCATCAACGGCAGGAACTGCATGGCGATGACCGTGTTGAGCGGTTCGTTCATGCTGAACAGATGGCCGGAGATCAGCAGCGTGCCGTACTGGAAGGCCAGGAACACCAGGAAGCCAAGCGCCAGTGCGCCGATGTTGCTGGCGTATTGAGCCC
>JAQGKG010000434.1 GCA_028290245.1 Devosia sp.
CCGTCGAATATTTGACCTCGGCACCCGTCAGCCGTCCGGCAAAAACCTCGCCCTTAAACAGCCAGTCCGCCAGCGCCTCGATCGCCTCGACAGTCCCCGCAACCGTGCCGTTGATGCCCTCGGGCGCCAGGATCAGCGTGCCTCGGATATCGCGCGAACAGCAGAATTTCGCCAGCACCGGCTGGATCGCTTCCACGTCCGGCAGGTCGGCAAATTTATAGATCGCCATCACCTTGTATGGCAGCGGGGTCTGGGGCAGATTGGCGGTCATAATACGGGGCTTTTCGTTCATCGCCCGCTCTTACCATTGCCGGCCCCTCGGGCCAAATCGAGAAATCGAAAATCGCTGGAGACAACCATGACCTATCGGGCCGATACGGCACGCTATGATACGATGCAATACCGCCGCTCGGGCAAATCGGGCCTGAAACTCCCGGTGATCAGCCTCGGCCTTTGGCAAAATTTTGGTGGCACCCGCGACTATCCTTCGGCCATGGAAATCCTCGGCTATGCCTTCGACCAGGGCATTACCCATTTCGATCTCGCCAATAATTACGGCCCTCCAGCCGGCTCCTCCGAAGAGTTGTTCGGCCAGGTGATGGCGCGCGACTTCCGCCCCTATCGCGATGAGCTGATCATCTCCACCAAGGCCGGCTACACCATGTGGCCCGGCCCCTATGGCGATTTCGGATCGCGCAAATACCTACTCGCCAGCCTCGACCAGTCGCTGGCGCGCATGGGCCTCGACTATGTCGATATCTTCTATTCGCACCGCTACGACGCCGAAACCCCGCTCGAGGAAACCATGGGCGCGCTGGCCCATGCCGTGCGCAGCGGCAAGGCGCTCTATGTCGGCATTTCCAGCTACCCGGAAAAGGAAACCCGCGAGGCCTATCGCATCCTTAAGGAAATGGGCGTCGCCACCACCATTCACCAGCCCAGCTATTCGATGATCAACCGCTGGATCGAAAACGACCACACCATCGACGCCTGTGGCGAACTCGGCATCGGCATGATCGCCTTCTCGCCCCTGGCCCAGGGCGTGCTGTCGGGCAAATACAATTCGTCCAACAGCACCGAGGGCAGCCGCGGCGGAAATCCGAACGGCACGCTGCGCGCCAGTCACATCGAGCCGCGCGTACTGGCGGCTGTCGGCAAGCTCGGCGAGATTGCTCGCAAACGCGGCCAGTCCATGGTGCAGCTGGCACTGTCCTGGGCGCTGCGCCGGCCGGAAATGACCTCGGCCCTGATCGGCGTGCGCACTCTAGATCAGCTCAAGGACAATCTTGGCGTGCTCAACAACCTCGAGCTGAGCGCCGAAGAAGTCACTGCTATCGATGAAGCAACCAGGGACGGGCAGATGGAGCTACATCCACGTCCAAGTGGTTGGCTGCGCTAGAATTCCAAAATGGGCGGCACGGCGCTGCCGCCCACTCACCCCCGGCTCTGGTGCACATAGCCTCGCACACTGGCGGGCACTTCCACTTTCAGCCATTCCCGAAACGCGCGCAGCTTGCGGGTCTCGCGACGCCCCTTGGCCACCACCAGCCAATAGCCCTGCGGTCCTTCGACGGGATGTTCGAATGGTCGCACCAGCCGACCGTCGCTAACGGCATCGGCGCTCATCATGTCGGCGGCCATCAGCACCCCCTGCTCGGAAATCGCCGCATCGACGGCTAGCGAGGCGTCGGAATAGGTCGGGCCGGTGAGCTTAATGCCCGGGTCCAGCCCCACATGGGCGCGCCAAGCGTCCCAGCTCAGCATGGTGGTTTCGTCCTGGATTACCGGCACACCGGCAAGATCAGCCGGAGTTTTCAGCCGCTTGGCGACGGGTGGAGCGCAAACCGGCTGGTAGGACGTGCCGCCGATCAATTCACAATTGTGCCCGGTCCATTTGCCGTGTCCAAAACGAATGCCGCAATCAAGGTCAGGCCGGCTCAGGTCGAGCATGGTGGCCGTCACGTTGAGCCGCACCTCGATATCGGGGTGTAGCAAGGTGAACTTGTTGATGCGCCAGATCAGCCAGCGTGATGCAAACACGCTGCCCACCGTCAGGTTCAGCACGCCCTCGTCGGTGCCTTTCAACGCGCCGAGGCCATCCTGCAGCGAAGCAAAGCCCGAAGTCAGTTGCGGCAGCACCGCCTTGAGCGCCGGCAAAGGCCGTAAACCGGCCGGCGTACGCTCGAACAGTTCCATGCCCAGCCGTTCTTCGGCGCGCCGCAAGTGTTGGCTGACCGCGCCAATAGTGACGCCCAGTTCCTCGGCAGCGGGCGCCAGGGCACCACGGCGCGCGACGATTTCGATGGCACGTAAGGCATTGAGCGAAATGGGAAAGGCCGATGTCATATAGATTTTCTATAGTGACCACGCAACCTTGTCCATTGCGAGCGCAGCAGCAACGGCGCATATCAGGCGCTCAACCTTACCAATTCCGGAAGGAGGCCAACAAAATGTCTAATCTGATCCAAGTTCTCGGCCGTCTGGTCGCGACCCTGTTTTCCAGAGAGCGCATCCAGCCCGATCCGGAACACATGTGCATGCGCGACTGGGCCGATCTGCCGTCGCATCATCCGGTTCGCGACCGCGCGCCGTGCTGAGGCCACAATCGGGCCTTTGAAGGTTGGGGGACAGAAATTCCCGCCCTTCAAGGAGCTCCCGATGATCCGATCCATCGCCGCATTGGCCGTCTTCGCCGTACTCACCGGGGCCGCCCTGGCCCAGGACGCCGCACCTGCAGCACCCGCCGCCAGCGATATCGTCGTAGACCCGGCCGCACAGTTCAATAACATGCCCAAGCAAGCCAATATGCTGACCGGCTTTTATGCCACCCAGGCGGTCATCGAGCTATGCTCGCTTACGGTCGAGCCGGCTGTGGTTGAAGGCATGGCCGCCGACCGGGCCCGCCTCGAAAAGGCGCTCAGCCTCGATACGCCATCCGTCGAGAAGGGCTATGCCCAGGTCAAAGCCGACGTTGAAAAGACCAAGCCCGACTGCACCGATGGCAGCACCGACCGCATCAGCGTCGACGCCGTAACCGCGATTTACAAGGCCCAGGCCGCCGCGAGTGGTCCCGCAGCTGCGGCACCCGTAGCTGGCGCTGCGCCGGCAACACCAGCCGCTGCCGCTACGCCGGCCACGCCCGCAACTCCGGCGCAGTAATTCTACGGCTGGGGTGGAAGCCCCAGCCTATTCGCAGATGCGGGTCGTGCAGCTTTTGCCGTGGCAGCCGAGGTCGAGATGCAGGTGGTCGTGATGCTCGGCGTTGGCCTCTGGACCGAGCACGGTCATAAACCCACCGCACGCTGCGTCATGCGCCAGCCGCAATAGCCGGCCTTCCGGCGCTGTCGCCTTGGCCCAGTCGGCTTCCACGCTGATGCTGCGCCCATCTTCCAGCGTGAACCCCGTCACATCCACCGCGTTGGCGAAGCCGTGTTCCGAGGTGAAAGCTTCATCCCCACCATTGCGCGCCCGGCACATGTAGCTGGTGCCGGTATCGACCGAGGCGAGCCGGCTTTCCAGCATGGCCTCGGCATAGCCATCGACGCTCTCCACCCAGTCGGGCAGGGCGCTGGCCATCTGGCAATTCGTGGTCACCGGGCTCGATAGCGGCACCATGCGGCCACGGCTCAGCACTGCGGTCACCGTCAGCGGCGAATGCTCGCCACAAATGCCCTCACTCAGCGGAGGCGCCATCTCCGCCTCCACCAGCCCCATAATCACAGCCGGACACGCCACCTGATAGACTCGATCAGGCTCAGCTTCAGCGACGGGCTCAGGCTCAACTACCGGCTCCGGCTTCACCTCAGGCTCGATGGCCACGGGCTCATCGACAGGCGCAGGCGCTGCTTCTTCTACCTTCGGCTCAACCTCCGGCGCAGGCCCAAGCGGCGCTGCTACCACCGGCACATCCGGCAAATCCGGCGGCCGCGGCCTTGGCACCGGCGCTGACTCTACCGGCGTCGTCCTCGG
>JAQGKG010000467.1 GCA_028290245.1 Devosia sp.
CGACCATTTCGCCCTACTGGCGATCGGACTTTTGGCCAAAAGCCTTGAGCACTCCTTCGTGGATGGCACCGATATTAACGCCCGCGCCGATGTGATGCTGGGTGCATCTGCGGCCGGCATGGCGTTCGGTACAGCGGGCACAGCCCTGGCCCACGCCATCCAATATCCACTGGGCGCCGATACGCACACCGCCCATGGTTTGGGCGTCGCCTGCCTTTTGCCTTACGTGATGACCTATAACCGAGCCGTCGCCATGCCAGAGCTTGCCGCCATCGGGCGTGCCATGGGCGTCATTGGCACCAGCGATGCCGAGCTCGCCGATGCCGCCATCGCCCGCGTGGCCGAGCTATTTGCCGCCATCGGCATTCCAGCTAACCTGAATGACTTGGGCATGGACCAAGCGCGCATCGACTGGACAGCCACGCAGGCGCTGACGATCGGCCGGCTGATCGACAACAACCCCCGCCCGATCGACGCGGCGGGCATGAACCGCCTCGTGCATGCAGCCTTTGCCGGCGACCGTTCACTTGCTCTATGATTTGCCAATGAGGATCGCCCTATGAGTGCCGCTACATCGCTTCCGTCCGACACGCGCCTGGACTGCACACGCTACGCGCGCGGTCTTTTTATTGGTGGACGCTGGCTGCCCGGTGCCGACATCGCTGTGGTCGATCCGTCCACCGAAGAGGTCCTAGCAAAGGTTGCTGATGCTGGTGTCGATGACGCCATGGCGGCCGTCGATGCGGCGGCAGCAGCAGCTCCCGGCTGGCGCGGCACACCACCACGCCAGCGCGCTGAAATCCTGCGCCGCTGCTTTGTGCTGATGATGGGGCGCCATGAAGAGCTGGCGGTGCTGATTTCGCTCGAAAACGGCAAATCGCTGACCGACGCGCGTGGCGAAGTCACTTACGCCGCTGAGTTCTTCCGCTGGTATGGCGAAGAAGCCGTGCGCATTGGCGGCGAGTTCCGCACAGCGCCGTCGGGTGCCAACCGCATCCTCGTTGACTACGAGCCGATCGGGATCGCAGTCTTGATCACGCCATGGAATTTCCCCGCCGCTATGGCTACCCGCAAAATAGCGCCGGCGCTAGCTGCAGGCTGCACAGTTATCTTAAAGCCCGCCAGCGAAACCCCGCTGACTGCCTATGCACTTGCTGAAATCTATGCCGAAGCCGGTGTGCCCGATGGCGTCGTCAACGTCATCACCACCTCGACCCCAGGCCCGGTCACCAATGCCATGCTCAACGACCCGCGCGTGCGCAAGCTATCATTCACCGGCTCCACCGCCATTGGCCGCGTGCTGCTGGCAGAGGGCGCCAAGACTGTGCTGAGCTGCTCCATGGAACTGGGCGGCAATGCCCCCTTTATCGTGTTCGACGATGCAGACCTTGAAGCGGCGCTCGATGGCGCCATGATCGCCAAAATGCGCAATGCGGGCGAAGCCTGCACCGCGGCCAACCGCTTCTATGTGCAAGACGGCATCTATGAGCGTTTCGCCGCAGGCCTGGTCGAGCGCATGGCCGCGCTCAAGGTCGGCGCCGGCACCGATCCACAAACGGCCTGTGGCCCGATGATTACCCGCAAGGCCGTCGACAAGATCGAAGCGCTAGTCGCTGACGCCACCAAGCGCGGCGCCCGCATTTTGCAGGGCGGCGCACGGCCAGAGGGCAAGGGTTTCTTCTATCCGCCCACCGTGCTGGCAGATGTGCCGCGCGATGCCGAAATGGCCTATGAAGAAATCTTTGGGCCGGTTGCTGCTCTATATCGCTTCTCGAGCGAGGACGACGCTGTCACGGCGGCAAACGATACCGAACATGGCCTAGCCGCCTACATTTTTACCGAAGATCTGAAACGCGGCCTTTCGGTTGCCAGCCGCGTCGAGGCCGGAATGGTGGCCCTTAACCGGGGCCTGCTGTCCGACCCAGCAGCGCCGTTCGGCGGCGTCAAGCAGAGCGGCCTGGGCCGTGAAGGCGGCGTGCACGGCGTGCTCGAATATATGGAAGCCAAATATATCGCAGCAGCCTTTTGATGAGCGATGCGACCAAGGACCTGTTTCGCACCCGCGACCACGTCGCCGATTTCGATCTCTATCTTGCGGAATACAGCAGCCGTAGCGCTAAGGCACGGGCTCGTCATCGCAGCGCGCTCAATTTGAGCTATGGCAACGACGCCACCGAAAAACTAGACCTGTTCCTGCCCCCCGCCTCGACCGCCCCCCAGCCAATCCACATGTTCATCCACGGCGGCTACTGGCGGATGTTCAGCAAGGACGACTTCTCGTTCATTGCCGATACCGTGGTCGCCGCTGGAGGCATCGCTGCGATCATCGACTATGCGCTGATGCCGGCGGTCCGCATGGACACCATTGTCGATCAGGTCCGTCGGGCAGCATCGTGGCTGGTGGCCAACGCGGCGCGCTATGGTGGAGATCCCACCCGTTTCACCATATCGGGCCATTCCGCGGGGGCGCACCTCTGCTGTTCGCTGATGGACACTGGCTCTCCCGTCACGCCCCAGAAAGCGCTGCTGTTGAGCGGCATCTACGACCTAGCACCGTTGCAGTCATCCTTCCTGCAACCCCTTATCGCCCTGACCGACGCGGAGGTTAGAAGCTTTTCGCCCCTCAAGGCCAGCTTCCGCGCACCCGCTGATATTCAACTCCTGCTCGGCTCGGCCGAAACCGCACCATTTCACCAACAGGCCCAGCAGCTTGCGCAGAACCTGCGCGGCATGGAACTGGGAGCGGAGGTGATAACACTGGCAGGTGGAAACCACATGAGTGTCGTACAAGATCTGGGCGATCCAGCGACCGAAGCCGGCTCACGGCTCATTGCCTTGATCCAGCACTAACTTATTTCAAACCTGCGACCGACTTCACTAGTTTTCGCTAATGCGCCGACCGGTTTCGGCATCGAAAACATAGACCTGCTGCGGCAGCACAAACAGCGTCAAGGTTGAGCCCATCGGGACCATGTCATCGCCACTGACGGTCACGACAGTTGGCTGACCAGCGACTTCCATGGTGAGAAATGTCTGCCCGCCTGTCGGCTCAATAATGCTGATCATGCCGGTCACGCCCGATCCTTCGCCGGTGCGCTGAAAGTGCTCGGGACGTATTCCGACCGTGACGGCCTGTCCTTCGGCCACAGATTTTGCGGGCCGGAAGACGAAGGTTTCACCCGTGGCGGTTCGAGCGACACCCTCATTGATGGTGGCAGTGAAAAAGTTCATGGCCGGCGATCCGATGAAGCCTGCGACGAAGGTGTTGGCGGGTTGCCGATACAGTTCCATCGGAGAGCCGGCCTGCTGGATGGAGCCCTTGTTGAGCACCACGACACGATCGGCGAGCGTCATCGCCTCGACCTGGTCATGCGTGACGTAGACCGAGGTCACGCCGACTTTCTTGTGCAACTGCTTGATCTCGGAGCGCATCTGAACGCGCAGCTTGGCATCGAGGTTGGACAGCGGCTCGTCGAACAAAAACACGGATGGATCGCGCACCACGGCGCGGCCCATGGCAACGCGCTGG
>JAQGKG010000471.1 GCA_028290245.1 Devosia sp.
TGGCCGCGATCACGTCCGACAGCGATGGACCTTCAACCACGCTGCCGTCCACGCGAACATACTTGCCCAGATAGACATTCTGGATGCCGACCGCGTCGTTCAGATGGGAAATATGGGTGTTGTCCGAAAAACAGTCATGCTCTTCCTCGGGATCATGCAGCAGCAAGCCCAGCTTCATGCGCTCGCCGGCAACTTCGCCGAACGACAGCGAGCCCATGCCGGTGAGGATTGCCGAAATGCCGAGCTCCGGCAGCGCGGCGCGCGCAGCACCGTCAGCCGTCCAGTTCCCAACCATTTCCTCGAGATCGCTCACCAGCAGCGCCGACGCCGACTTGAGATACGCCGCACGACGATCAGCATGCTCTGCCGTCGAATAATCCGTGAACGGACGCGCACCCGCGCCCGGACCAGTGCCATTCAGGTCCTGCCCCCACAGCAAAAACTCGATCGCATGATAACCGGTCGCCACATTGGACTCGACGCCCGCCGCTTCCTGCAGATTGTCCTGCAGCAGCGCCGGAGTGATGTCCGTCGCATCAAGCTCTACGCCGTCGATCAGCAGCTTGGGGTTGGCAATGACATTGGCGACATACAGCGCATTGCTGTCGCTTTCGCTGCCATAGCTGGCGTCGACATAGTCGATCAGGCCTTCATCCAGTGGCCAGGCGTTCACGCGGCCTTCCCACTCATCGACGATCGGATTGCCAAAGCGGAACGCCTCGGTCTGTTGATAGGGAATGCGCGCCGCCTTCCAGGCATCCCGCGCAGCCTGCAGCGTCGCTTCGCTTGGCGTCGCAATCAATGCGTCGATAGCAACATCAAGCGCTTTCGCCGTGCTCAAGGCATCTTCGTAACCCGCCTGCGCCAAGTTGGCATAGTTGGTCAGCACATCGGTATCAGCCGGTGCCTGCGCAAAAGCTGCGACCGGCGCAACCGACAGGGTAAGAGCAATAGCCAGAGTGCGCAGCGAGCGCCTGCCGAGCAAGAACATGGACGAAAACTCCCGATTGAATTGCGAACCGGACTACGCCTGTCACCTTTAAAAAGCAATTCCCACGTGCTGTGACCTAGCGTCCACGTCTCCCCAGGAGCCCCCCGCCCCCCTTCGTGACATCGAACGGCACATTTTTGACCATCTGGACGAGACTGTCACAAACATGCACTGTCACAATTGCAACTGGGGAGGACGCATGGGGGCGACGAGCAGGACATAAGCGGCTGAAATCATGACAATTGTTACTGTCATGTGCCCTACCGCAAACCGTCATTGCACTGTCACACAGCCTCTCTACTTCCCGCTTCAGTTCGCCCGATCGCCTTCAATGGGGCGCTCGCGAACGACTTTTCAGGGAGACTGAACATGTCCATCAAGAATGTGCTCGGCGCATCCGTTTCGATGCTTGCCGTCCTCGCCGTCACTGCCCCGGCTTTCGCCCAGGCCGATCTCGACGCGCTCTACGCATCCGCCAAGACCGAAGGCCAGCTCACCGTCATCGCCCTGCCCCACTCGTGGTGCAACTACGGCGGCGTGATCGATGGCTTCAAGGCCAAGTATCCCGACATCACCGTCAACGAACTCAACCCAGATGCCGGCTCGGCTGACGAGCTCGAAGCCGTTCGTGCTAATATCGGCAACACCGGCCCACAGGCTCCAGACGTGCTCGACGTCGGTCTGGCATTTGGCCCACAGGCCAAGGAAGAAGGCCTGCTGCAGGCTTACAAGGTCTCGACCTGGGACGACATTCCGGCCGACGCCAAGGATGCCGACGGCTTCTGGTACGGCGACTATTACGGCGTGCTGGCTTTCGGCATCAACAAGGACATTATCACCGGCGAAAATCCGGCGTCCTGGGCTGACCTGCAGAAGGACGAGTTCGCGAACTCCGTCGCTCTGGCCGGCGATCCGCGCACTGCCAACAACGCCATTCTGTCGGTCTATGCAGCAGGTCTGTCGACCGGTGCTGATGCCGCTGGCGGCGCCCAGGCTGGTCTCGAATACTTCAAGGCCCTGAACGACAAGGGCAACTTCGTCCCAGTCGACGCCGAAGCCGCTGCCATCGCCCAGGGCACCACGCCAATCGCCATCAACTGGGATTACAACCTGCTGGCCGCTCGCGACAACCTCAATGGCAACCCGCCAATCGAAGTCGTCGTCCCGGCTGACGGCGTCGTTGCCGGCGTGTACGTCCAGGCCATCTCGGCCCATGCGCCGCACCCGAATGCTGCCAAGCTCTGGATGGAATACCTCTATTCAGACGAAGGCCAGAACGGCTGGCTGGCTGGCTATTGCCACCCAATCCGCTTCAACGCCATGTCCGAAGCCGGCACCCTGCCAGCTGAATTGATGGCAAAGCTGCCTGCTGCCGACAACTACGCCAAGGCCGTGTTCCCCTCGATCGAAGAGCAGAACGCCAACAAGACCACCATCACCACCGGCTGGGACACCACCGTCGGCGCATCGGTTCAGTAACTTCGAGCCATCCCGAAGGGCAAATCGCGCCAGTGGCGCGATTTGAGGCGAGAAGGCCATGAGAGCTACGCTCGAATGGCACGAGCTATCAGTCTGCACCCTCCCCCTTGCGGGGGATCAAGGGAGGGGGACGTTTGGCCCCGATATCGGGGCTCTCGCACCCCCTCCCAACCTCCCCCGTCAAGGGGGAGGTGCTGCTTCCAGTTGTGGGCACCCATAGTGCCACTCACGGTTTCAAAGGCTTGGCATGTCGCGCACTGAATCCGTAGTTTCCACACCTCGCCGCCGCATCCCCTGGGATTACCTCGCCGTCGCCCCCTTCGTCATCTTTGCGGTGATGTTCCTGTTCATGCCGACGCTGTCGCTGATCGGCACTGCCTTCACCGATCGTTCCGGCAATTTCACTCTCGACAACATCG
>JAQGKG010000035.1 GCA_028290245.1 Devosia sp.
CTGCTGAGCTTCCTGAGCCAGGACAAGGTCGATTCCATCATGGAAGAAATCCGTGGCCCTGCCGGCCGCAACATGTGGGAAAAGCTGAGCAACGTGCAGGCCGACGTTCTGGCCGCCTATCTCAAGAACGAATACCCGCAGACCATCGCCGTCGTGCTCTCTAAGATCGCCACCGATCATGCGTCGCAGGTTCTGGCTGTGCTGCCTGAAGAGCTGGCGATGGACGTAGTGCAGCGCATGCTCGGCCTCGACCCGGTGCAGAAGGAAATCCTCGAAAAGATCGAGACCACGCTGCGCACCGATTTCATGTCGACGCTCAACCACTCCAAGCGCCGCGACAGCCACGAGCAGATGGCGGAAATCTTCAACAGCTTCGATCGCCAGACCGAGGCTCGCTTCATCACGACGCTCGAAGAGCACAATCGCGACGACGCCGAGCGCATCAAGTCGCTGATGTTCACCTTCGAAGATCTGGCCAAGCTGGAATCGTCCGCCATCCAGACCCTGCTCACCAAGATGGACAAGAAAGACCTCGCCATGGCGCTCAAGGGCGCCAACGATCAGGTCAAGGAATCCTTCTTCAACAACATGTCCGGCCGTACAGCCAAGCTGCTCAAGGACGACATGGAAGTCATGGGGCCGGTCCGCCTCAAGGATGTCGACGAAGCCCAGGGCCGCATGGTTTCGACCGCCAAGGATCTCGCCGCCAAGGGCGACATCGTCATCCTCAAGTCCAAGTCCGACGATCAGATGGTGGCGTAACCCATGGCCCCCTCCCTTGCCCGCTTCACCTTCGATCTCGACCTCGCCAGCCGCCCCGTGTCGGCTGCAGCGGCTGCGCCCGCGCCGCCGCCGATCCCCATGGTGCCCGAAGATCTAGTGGCTCAACTCATCGCTCAGGCCCGCGAGGAAGCCTACTCCGAAGGTGTCGCTACCGGCGAACGCAATGCCTCGGCCGTCGCCGCCCAGACCCTCGCCGCCGCCGCCGGAACGCTCGCCACCCAGACCGCCGAGATGGCCGCTGCGCTGGATGATGCCACCAGCGACGTGCGCCGCGAGGCCATCGAACTGGCCGGCAGCATCGGTCGCAAGCTGGCGCTGCACCTGCTGGCCCGCTACCCGACGCTCGAACTCGATGCGCTGATCGCCGAATGCATGCAGAACCTCAGCGGCGTGCCGCACTTGGTAGTGCGCTGCAATCCGGCCATTGCCGATGGCATCCGCGACATCGCCACCGCTCACATGCAGACCTCGGGCTTTGCCGGCCGTCTCGTGGTAATGGGCGACCCCGACCTGCGCCTCGGCGACGGTCGGCTCGAATGGGTCGACGGAGGCCTGGTGCGCGACATCGGCGCCGTTTCCAAAGACATCGATAGCAAAATTTCGGCCTATCTCGCCGCCAGAAGCGGCACGGCCAAGCAACAGGAGAGCGGCCATTGAGCGCTTCCGATCCAAATGACGTAACCGCCACCGAAGAGATTTCCTTCGAGGAGATGCTCGCCACCGTCCAGCCAGAAGTGCCGCAGGCGCATGTCGAGCGCAATGCCAACGACCTTGAAGCCGTGTTCGACGTGCCCGTCCGCGTCTCGGTCGTGCTCGGCCGCACCAAGATGCCAGTTTCGGCATTGCTCAAGCTCGATACCGGCACGGTCATCGAACTCGACCGCCAAGTTGGCGAGGCCGTCGAAATCTTCATCAATGAGCGCCTCGTAGCGCGCGGTGAAATCGTCCTCGTCGAGAACAAGCTCGGCGTGACGATGACCGAAATCATCAAACCACAGTAAGGGAGGCCAGGATGCGTCTGCTCATCATCGGAGCCCTCGAGGGCCAACTCAGCGAAGCCACCAAGATGGCGATGAATGGCGGGGCCAAGGTTGCCCACGCGCCATCCGTCGAGATCGCGCTGGCCGCTCTGCGCGCCGGCCGTGGCGCCGACCTGCTGCTGGTCGATGTCGTGATGGACATTGCCGGCCTGATCGCCGGCCTCGAAGCCGAGCGTATCGCCATTCCCGTGGTGGCCTGCGGCGTCGAAGCCAATGCCGCGGCGGCCGTCAACGCTATTCGCGCCGGCGCCAAGGAATACATCCCCCTGCCCCCCGATGCCGAGCTGATCGCAGCCGTCATCGCCGCTGTGACCCGCGAGTCCACCGACTTCCTGTTCCGCGACCCCGCTATGGAACGCGTCGTCAAGATGGCCGACCAGATCGCCGGCTCCGACGCCTCGATCCTGATCACCGGCGAAAGCGGCACCGGCAAGGAAGTCATCGCCAAATACGTCCACGCCCGCAGTAAGCGCGCCAACAAGCCGTTCATCTCGGTCAACTGCGCCGCCATCCCCGAAGCCCTGCTCGAGAGCGAGCTGTTCGGCCACGAAAAGGGCGCCTTCACCGGCGCCATCGCCCGCCGCATCGGCAAGTTCGAAGAGGCTTCCGGCGGCACATTGCTGCTGGACGAAATCAGCGAGATGGACGTGCGCCTGCAGGCCAAGCTCCTGCGCGCCATCCAGGAACGCCTGATCGACCGCGTCGGTGGTGGCAAGCCGGTGCCGGTGGATATCCGTATCCTCGCCACCTCCAACCGCAATCTCAACGAGGCCGTGCGGGAAGGCTCGTTCCGCGAGGACCTGCTGTTCCGCCTCAACGTCGTAAACCTCAAGCTGCCGCCGCTGCGCGATCGTCCCGGCGATATCGCCGCGCTGGCCGAGCACTTCGTCGCCAAATACTCCAAGGCCAATGGCATGCCACCGCGCGAACTCTCGGCCGAAGCCCGCTATGCTCTGCTCAAGGCTCCATTGCCTGGCAACGTGCGCGAGCTGGAAAACACCCTGCACCGCGCCGTCATATTATCGTCCGGCGACATAATCGGGCCGGATTCCATCGTCTTGCCCGACGGCATGGGTCTGACCGAAGCTGCGTCGACCCATTCGCTCTCGGCCCAACTGGCCCAGACCGCCCAGACCATG
>JAQGKG010000060.1 GCA_028290245.1 Devosia sp.
TTTCGCGATCGTCATCGCTTCGTTCTTCGCGCCTTATGACGAGATGATGACCTATGCGGTGATCCCAGACATGCCGCCTAGTCCAGAATACTGGCTGGGCACTAATAGTCGTGGCCAGGATATGTTCTGGCAGTTGGCTGCCTCGATGCGAAACACGCTCATGTTCGGCATCGTGGTTGCATTGATCAGCCGCATCATTGCCATCACCGTTGGGCTGATTTCGGGCTATGTGGGCGGCAAGACCGATCAGGTCATCATGGCCTTCAATGACACGCTGGGTGCGCTGCCCAATATACCCATCCTGCTGTTGCTGGTTTTCGTGCTGCGCGACCAGATGACCTGGCCGGTCTTGGCGTTAACGGCGGCGCTGCTCGGCTGGACCCATGACAGTCGCCTGATCCGCTCGGTAGCCATGTCGCTGCGAACGCGCGAATTCACCCGTCACGCCGCGTTTTCCGGCATGCGGACAGGTCAAATCCTGCTCCGCGAGCACCTGCCCTATGTCATGCCAATCGTGTTTTTCACCACCATGAACAATTTGATCTGGGCCATCGGCCTTGAGGTCACGCTGTCGATCCTTGGCTTTTCCGACATCAACCGCCCTACCATCGGCGGCATGATCTACTGGGCCAATGCCCATTCGGCCATGGTCGCAGGCATTTGGTGGTGGATCGCAGTGCCCATGGTGGCGGTGGTCATGCTGTTCATCGGCCTGTTCCTCCTCGCCATGTCCGTTAACGAATACATCGATCCGCGCAGCCGTCTTGCGCGCATGGGAGCGTGAGATGACAGAGGTTCTTGATCGCAAGCCAGCTAAAGTCCAGCCTGCCGAGGTCCTAACCATCAAGGATCTCAAGGCTTATTACGTCAACGAACTGTTCGGCACGCGCCGCGAGGTGCGAGCGGTCGATGGCATCAGCCTCACCGTGCGTCGCAACGAAATCTACGGCATCGCCGGGGAAAGCTCTTCAGGCAAAACCTCGCTGATCAAAACACTGGCTGGCGCCATTCGGCCGCCGATGCGCGTTATCGATGGCAGTGTCAACTTCACCTTTGGCGACACTCATATCGACGTCTATGCCGAGCCCGAAAAAATGAAGGCGGCGCGTTGGCAGAACCTGAGCTACATTATGCAGGGCTCGATGAGCGTGCTCAATCCAGTGCGGCGCATCAAGCATAGCTTCGATGATTTCGCCTACCGCCACATGGGACTAGATCGTCGCGCTTTCCGCCAGCGGGTCGAGAGCCATCTGCAAAAGCTGGGTCTCGATCCCAATGTGTTGCAGGCTTTTCCACACCAGTTATCCGGGGGCATGCGGCAGCGCGTAACCATTGCGTTGGCAACGGTCTGTGAGCCCGAATTCATCATCGCCGACGAGCCTACAACGGCGCTCGACGTGCTGGTGCAACAGGACGTGCTGGGGCTGCTCAAGGAAGTGCAGGGCCGGCTGGGTTCATCCGTGGTGTTCGTTACCCATGATATGTCAGTGCATGCCGCCATCACCGACCGACTTGCGATTATGTACGCTGGGCGCCTTGCAGAAGAGGGGCCGACCCAGGCGATGTTCGACAATCCGCAGCATCCCTATACCGCCCATTTGATCGCCAGCCTGCCGCGCATCGGCGACGTGTCGACCCGCAAGAGTCTTGCCGGCAAGCCGCCAAGCCTTGCCAATCCACCATCCGGTTGCCGTTTCCACCCGCGTTGCCCGCTCGCCATTGATCTGTGCTCCAGGGAGGTACCGGAAATGCTGCCCAGTGCCATCGGCGGCCGCGTTGCCTGTTTCCGTGCCGGGGAGGTCAGCGTCAAATGAGCAAGCTGCTCGAACTCGACCACGTCACCAAGCTATATCCCGTTGGGGGGCTATTTTCGCGCCAAACCATCAAGGCCGTCAACGACGTCAGCTTCTCGCTCGACGGCGACAAACCTGAAATATTCGCCATCGTCGGCCAGAGCGGCTCTGGCAAGTCGACCATGGCCAAGATGATGCTGGGCAATGAAATTCCGAACTCCGGCCGACTGGTGTTCGACGGCGTCGATATCGGCACCATCCGCAACCGTAAGCAACGCGAAGCCTTCATGGCCAAGGTGCAGCCGGTATTCCAGAACCCATTCGAGGCATTCAATCCGCTGACCCGCGTCGACGCTTACTTGTTCGGTACCGCCCATCGTTTTGCCGGCGCCAATACATTGCAGGAAAAAGAGGCCGTGTCCGATCAGGCGCTACAGCGCGTCGGGCTGTCGATGGCGGAGATCAAGGGCCGCTTTTCGCACGAGCTGTCGGGCGGCCAGTTACAGCGTGTAGCGGTAGCGCGGGCGCTCATACCATCACCCAAGCTGATCGTGGCGGACGAGCCTGTGTCGATGGTCGATGCATCGCTGCGCATGTCTATCGTGAACCTTTTCCGCTTCCTGCGCGATGAGCTTAAGGTCTCGATCATCTACATTACGCATGACTTGGCCACGGCGTATTACATTTCCGACCGTGTCATTATCATGCAGAAAGGCGTTGTTATCGAAAGCGGCAACGCACGCGCGGTATTGGACAACCCAACCCATCCGTATTCGATTGCGCTCAAAAATGCCGTTCTGCCCCCAGATCCTAAAGCCGCTGCTGCAGCAATACGACTGCGAAACGTTAGGGCAAGCGTGTGATGTTGCAGCGAAACTGTAATCAGTGCGTCTACAGCAGAAACTCAGCATCGGCTGAACGTCGCGTTATGCACCTTAGCCACCGATAGTTCCCCAGCCGCTCTGTGCACCGAAGCTGCCGGTCGGCACCCGACCCCATTTCGGACATCCAGTGTCATTTTCAAAATTCCAAAAGCTGACATCCTGCGGGTAAGTAAAATCGCGGGATGTTGGCCGCTGAACTGCACAAAGGATGACTTGGCTAGGCGGGTAACAGGGTGTTTCAGCCCGTAACATCTGTGGCGCTGTGGGCGACATTTGGTCACTGGATACAATTGTTTTCGCTGCCATTTGCTGACAGGCCGCTGCTGGTCAGTTCAGCACGCGATTAAAGCCTGACCGAATTTTTCTGGTGCGGATGGCAACAACGAAGAAATTACCTCCGCATCCACCATGGCCTTGACGCCGCAGCTTCAGACTAATGTCCGCATTTGCCATGCAGCCGCACACGCTCGCAAGAAGTCAGCCTTGCGTCGTCTATCGAGCATCCACGTTGCCGGGGATGGACTCGCCTGTAGCCGCGTCGAAGAAATGTCCTGCGCCGGGTTTGACATCGAGCTTTATGGGGTCGCCGGGCCGAGCGTCTAAACGTTCACGCAACAGCACGACGATCTGCAGAGTACCCACTATTACAACAATATGCGTCTCTGAACCGGTCGGCTCGATCATCTTGATGGTGCCGGTAAATGCGCCTTCGCCAACGGCGGGAACGAAATGCTCGGGGCGAATGCCGTAGACTACATCGCGACCCTGACCGGCATTGGCTTTGGCCGCATCGATGGGGAGTCTGGTGCCATCGGCCATAACGAAATTCGGGGCACCGCCATCGCTGGAGATTGTGCCTGTCAGCAGGTTCATGGAAGGGGAGCCGATGAAGCTGGCGACGAAGACATTGGCCGGGTGATCATAAAGATCAAGCGGGCGGCCGACCTGCTCGACTACGCCGTCGCGCATGACGACGATGACGTCGGCCATGGTCATGGCCTCGATCTGGTCGTGGGTGACGTAAATCATCGTGGTCTTGAGGCGGGCGTGCAATTCCTTGAGCTCGGCGCGC
>JAQGKG010000075.1 GCA_028290245.1 Devosia sp.
AGCGCCACGGTAATCCGGCCGTGCCCCATCGGCGCAGCCATCAGCAAGGCTGACACATATTGGCTGGACAGGCCGCCATCGATTTCGACGCGTCCGGAGCCGAAGCTGCCGTTGCCGTGAACCGTGACGGGCGGGCAGCTGGTTGGGCTGACGACGTCGATGCCGAGTGAGCGCAATGCTGTCACCAGAGGTCCAATAGGGCGGACGCGCATCTCCGCATCCCCATCCACGATCACCGCGCCATCGACGGTCGCCACAGCAGCGGTGAGAAAGCGGGTGGCCGTCCCGGCATTGCCGAGGAACAATGGTCTGTCAGGCGCCTGCAGTCGGCCGGTACTGGTAACAACAAAGCTGGTAGCGTCAGGTTCTTCAACGATCACACCCATCTGCCGCAGGGCGGCGGCCATCAGCGTCGTGTCCTTGCTCTTGAGCGCCCCCGTGAGGCGGCTTGTGCCATTGGCCAAGGCAGCCAGCAACAACGCACGATTGGTGATGGATTTGGAGCCCGGCGGCGAAACGCGCCCCACGAGAGGGCGATGGGGCGGGACGATGGTCAGCGCAGATGGGAGCGGGTTCAGCATGATGCCGGATCAATGCACTAGCGCCCTGCGCGGTGCAACTGAAGAGGTGGGCGAAGCCGGTACGCACAAACAAAAATCCCCGCCAACGACGGGGATTAATCAATTGTATCCAAGGCAATCAGGCCGACTGCCGTGCCTCAGCGATCGCCTTCAAGTCCGCGGGCTTCAGCGTAACACTCTCGCCGCAGCCGCATTCACCCGTCTGATTTGGGTTCTTGAACGTAAAACCCGCGCTCATCTTGGCGGTTTCGAAGTCCATCACGGTACCCAACAGGTACATGGTGGCCTTGGGGTCGATCCAGACGTTGACGCTTTTGTCGGTGACGTGGTCGTCGCCCTTAACCGGCTCGGCGACGTAGTCCATGGTGTAGGCCACGCCCGCGCAGCCGGAATTCTTGATGCCTATGCGCAGGCCGATGACGGGCTTTTCGGAATCTTCGATGATCTCGGTGATGCGCTCGGCAGCGGCATCGGTCAGCGACATGATCTTGAAGGCCATGGTCAAACTTTCTATCGGCGTTTCACGATATATAGGACGAAACGCCCGAGATTACCACCAGTTCAACGCGACCTGGGCTTCTTCGCTCATCCGCGTCGCATCCCACGGGGGATCGAACACCATGTTGACGGTGACATCCTGCACGCCCTCGACGCCGCGAGCCGCATTCTCGACCCAACCAGGCATTTCGCCGGCAACCGGACAACCCGGCGCAGTCAGCGTCATGTCGATGGTGATCTTGCGATCGTCGTCCAGATCGACCTTGTAGATCAGGCCCAGCTCATAAATATCGACGGGGATTTCGGGGTCGTAGACGGTCTTGAGTGCGCTGATCAGGTCGGAGGTGATCCGCTCGACCTCGGCCTCCGGCAGACCGCCGCCCACGGTTGGCGTGATGCGGGGCTCGGGTATGGTCGGTGCGGGCGCGATCTTGGATTCGTCGATCTCGAATTCATCGGTCATAGGGTCACCAGTTAGGCGAAAAATTTCTGGGCACGGGTGATGCCGTCCACCAGCGCGTCTACGTCGTCCTTGCCGTTATATAGGGCGAAGGAGGCGCGGCAGGTAGAGGTGACACCGAAACGTTTCAGCAAAGGCATGGCGCAATGGGTGCCGGCGCGGACAGCGATGCCGTATCGGTCGAGAATGGTCGAGATGTCGTGGGCGTGGGCGCCCGCGATCTCGAAAGAGAATATGCCGCCTTTGCCCGGCGCAGTGCCGATCAGGCGAAGCGAATTGATGCGGCTCAAGCGTTCCTGGGCATATTCGGCGACCGCGTGCTCATGCGCAGCAATCGCGTCACGGCCAAGCTCGGTCATGTATTTGAGCGCTGCGCCAAGACCGATGGCCTGGACGATGGGCGGGGTACCGGCTTCGAAGCGATGCGGCGGCTCGTTGTAAGTGACCGTGTCAAGCGTCACCACGTCGATCATTTCGCCGCCGCCCTGATAGGGCTGCATCTCGGCCAGCAGGTCATACTTGCCATACAGCACGCCGATGCCGGTCGGGCCGTACAGCTTATGGCCGGTCATCACGTAAAAGTCCGCATCGAGGTCCTGCACGTCGACCGTCATATGCACTGTAGCCTGGCTGCCATCGACCAGCACGGGAATGCCGCGCGCATGGGCGATCTCGATGACCTGCTTGATCGGCGTCACTGTGCCCAGCACGTTGCTCATATGCGTAACCGCAACCATGCGGGTGCGGTCGGTCAGCGCCGCCTCAAAGGCATCGATATCGAAGCTGCCGTCGTCGCGCACATCGACCCACTTGATGACGGCGCCCTTGCGCTCACGATGGAAGTGCCACGGCACGATGTTGGAGTGGTGCTCCATGATCGAGAGAACGATCTCGTCGCCTTCGCCGATGCGCGGACCAGCAAATGACTGCGCCACGAGGTTGATTGCCTCGGTGGCGGACTTGGTGAAGACGATCTCCTCGGGGCGTGCAGCATTGAGGAAAGCCTGCACAGCGTGGCGGCCGCCCTCGTAGGCCTCGGTGGCGCGATTTGCCAGCGTATGCAGGCCCCGGTGCACGTTGGCGTATTCGTGGCGGAACGCATGGTCCATCCGGTCGAGCACCTGCAACGGCTTTTGTGCCGAGGCGCCGCTGTCGAGATAGACCAGCCGATTGCCGTGGATGACCTCTGAGAGGATCGGAAAATCGGCACGGATTTTTTCGAGATCGAAGGTCATTCCAACTCCTGCGGCTTGACCGGGTTACTTGCCCAGCAGCCAGCCGTCGATCACCCCGTGCAAAGCCTCGGCCAATGCTTCGTCTTCGATCGGGTCGACCAGTTCCTGGAGGAAGCCGCGGACCAGCATGGTCTCGGCCTCTGCCTGGGGGATGCCACGGCTCATCAGGTAGAACATACTGTCTTCGTCAAGCTTGCCGCAGGTCGAGCCATGGCCGCAGACGACGTCGTCGGCATAGATTTCGAGTTCGGGCTTGCTCAGGATTTCCGCTTCATCCGACAGCATCAGGCCCTGATGCATGAACTTGGCGTCGGTCTTTTGCGCATCGCGCGCCACCACCAGCTTGCCCTGCACGATGGACCTGCCACGGCCGCGCGCAATCGACTTGAACAGCGGCTGCGACGTGGTGTGCGGCACGGCATGCAGCGCATCCATAGTGATATCGGCGTGCTGGCCGTCGGACACGAGATTGAGGCCGGTGATGTCGCCATGGGCCCCGGCGCCTTCATAGCGTGGGAACACATGCGTGCGGGCGAGCCCTGCCCCGGCGTGGATGACCAGCGTGCGCAGCTTGGCGCCCTCGCCAACATGGTACTCGTTGGTGGCGAAATGTGAAGCCGCGCGGGCCGACAGGTCCACGGTGATGTGGGTCAGCTTGGCATCCTTGCCGAGCGATACATAGGTTGCGTGGTTGCCGACATGGGCCGCGTTGGAACCCGAGAACGTCTCCACGATCGTCGCCGAAGCGCCGTCGGCGACGAAAATCTTGATGGCATCGGCAAGATGGGCTGCTTCCCCATCGATCCGCCGCGCGATCTGGATCACCTGATCGACAGGGCCGGAGACGGTCAGCGACAGTGCTTCGCGAAC
>JAQGKG010000109.1 GCA_028290245.1 Devosia sp.
AACATTGCTCCGGCCAATGGCAACGCCGGGTGCTGAAGTTTCAGTCGATCCAGTAGAAATGGGCTTCTCCCTCCCCGAGAAGTTCTTCGACTTGGCCGCAGCCCGCCGAGAAGAGTCAAAGGCCCAAGGCTATACAGGTGACGAATGCAGCGAGTGCAATAACTTCACGATGGTGCGAAATGGCACTTGCCTGAAATGCCAGACATGCGGCGCCACTACGGGTTGCTCCTAAGAACAACCCCAATAAGGTCTTCGGCGATTATTGGGTACAACCTTTAGAAGACCGACATATTGAGCGCATCGCCACTTCGTGGCGAGCGCTGGCGCGGGAAATGTTTGGGGGCGAATACTTTAATATTGTGGATTTTGTCCACGAGGCATTCCAGCGGCGTCGGCATCGCGACCAGAGACTTACCATAAAATTTATGGACCGCGCTGCCGCAGGGCCACCTGCCACAGTAACTTTTCAGCCTTTAACTCTGCATATCAGGGTAGATGTATGGGAAGCCGCGAGGAAAGACGAACCGTGGGCGCGTTACATAGTTGCCCATGAATGCGGCCACCTAATCCTTCACGACCATAGCGCTAAAGGCTTTTCTAGTCCGGACTCAAAGCGCCTGCCGACTGAAGATCAGGTCCGGTCTGCGGAATGGCAAGCAGACAAACTTGCAGATTTCTTGCTTGCTCCCACAGTAATTTCCGAGCGCCAGTCCGATGCTCACGAACTAGGAATTCGGTGCGGCGTTCCTTTGGATATCGCCCAAAGGCGTATAGCAAAGGTGCGGGACCTCTGGAGTACAACCGCCACTCTTCACGACATTGAACAATGCGATCAATGCTTTGGCTTTGAGGGATATCGCTTGGAATCGCGAATCCGTTGTGCCTGCGGAAAAATCTCTCGAATAGCGCTGTAATTTCGGCAATGAACCAAAAGCCCGCATTCCAGGTGGAATGCGGGCCAGTTGCATGGGTTCATTTGTCGGCCAGACCGACTATTTGCCCTTGCCGCGCCCGGTGTCACCGCGTCCAGGGTTAGGCATCTGCTCGCGGGTAAAGTCCCGTTTGTCCATGCCTGCAGCCTGATCCTTAGAAATAAGACGTCCATTGTCGCCACGATATACGATGTGTGATTTCTCACCCATGGTAGTTCCTTTCTGCGGATCGAGCATGTTTGCCTCGCCACAAAATAACAATATATAGCGTTATCGTAAGTCGCAACATCCATATGTAGCGTCAAACCAAATCTGGAACTCTGTTGTGAACTATGGGGATAACTGCTTTTGATACACCGCCGCGGTCGTTTTGGGTTAGGACCCACATCACGCACGCGAAATCTCGCCTCTATGGTCTAACCACCCCCACCGAGTCATTCCGGCGAAGGCCGGAGCCCATCCTGAAATGACCAACCCGTCGTGAGCGTGGAAAGACCTCAGGATGGGTCCCGGCCTTCGCCGGGATGACATCGAAGTTGGGGCGACATGAGAGTTGGGAGCGGATCAACAGCCCCCCTCACGCTTTCCCCTCCCGAACCACCTCCACCACCAACGTCCGCGCCGGCAGCGGCCGCAATAACTCCTCCTCCGGCTTGGTGAGAAACAGCCACGCCGCCCAGTCTTCGGGCTGCAGCACGCACACCTGCCGGTCATGAACCGGCGCGATGTCCGGCCCCGGCTCCGTCGTCTGCATTGTGAAGCTCATCGCGCCGTCGGCGTCCTCGCTCCACAAGGCGGCAATGCCCATCACGGCGGAATCCTTGAGGGCGAAGCGGTGCTTGGTCTTGGGATATTTGGTGCCGGTGAATTCAAAGAACCCCGACAGCACTACGACACATCGACGGGAATCCGCAAAGTGGCGGCCATCCGACTTGAAGTTGAAGATCGGCCCCGCCTTGGGTCGCGGCGGCGGAAAGCCGAAGCGCATCGCCACCAGTTCGACGCCATTGCCCGCCGCGGGCGACACCAATTCCTGAGTCAGGGCCAAGGCCTCGAGAAGCAACTTTCTATTGAGGGTTTGCCACGGGATGCTCTCAACAAGACACTGGGCGAGTTGAGGATCTTCGTGCTTCAACTCTGCTGCGATCCGGAGAATGTCGGTAGGGGAACTACTGGTAGGTACTTCCCTGCCGCGGATGACTTTCGCCGCACCGGTAACATCACCCGCCCGCAGACGCCTCCATGCAAGCTGGAAGGCAGCTGCGTCGCCCTGGCGGTCTGCTCACGTCAGAACTTAGCGACTTGATGAAACAGCGGCTCAGCCGATAAGACGGCAGCTCTTTGCAGCGTCGGCCGAAAAGCAGACTGTCGGAAAACGGCCCCTACCCTGCCCCGATCGGATCAAACTTATGACTGAAATGGGCCGGTAGCGGTCCATCGCTTTCGAAATCGAAGAGCGACAAAGCTGCCGTTACGCAGCATATCGGCCTAACTCAGCTTACGACACCAGACGGCATTATGCGGTCAGATCCGAAATGACCAAGTTGGGCCGAGCAGCGGTTCGTCTGCGGTTAGGACGACCTGAACTGCGATAGCCGCCGGTCAGTTGCAAATCGACCACAAGCAAGTCTCGGGACCATTTTGATTGCTTGGGGTGAGCGTGTGACATACCCGAATCAAACAGGCAGGGCGCAATTCAAGTCCGATGTTCTTTGCTTGAGCGGGCTTCTCGGGAAATTGCCGAACTGGCAACGTCGAGCGCGCGTAGATCGGTAGAGTCGACACGCCGCGATGGTCGGTTCCGGTTGCCACAGCCCTGGGTATCCGGGTCGGCAAGCGATAGATGCTGACGAGTTTGACAAAAGCTCTTTATCCGAGCCGGCAAATTTGTCTTAGTCTGAGCAAAATGCTGAGGAGGCGATTGTGTTGGTTCTTGTCACGGGGGCCACCGGCAAGGTGGGTCAGGTCCTGCTGGAGAGGCTGCTGTCCGAGCCGCGGTGGCGCAATGCCCGCATTCGGGCACTGTGTCACAACCGGCCGATGCCACCGCGGGACCGGCTCGAGATCGTGCACGGTTCGATCGCCGACCGTGACGTGGTCGAGATGGTTATGGCGGGGGTGACCCACGTGATTCACATGGCGACGGTCAAGGAAGATCCGCTGACGGCGATGGACGTCTCTGTCAAGGGCATGTTCTGGCTGCTCGAGGCGTTTCGCGCCAGCCCGACAGCGGAGCAGTTCATGCTGATCGGCGGTGATTGCGTCGTCGGTCACATCATCATGCCATATGATGCGCCGATTACGGAAACATCCCCTCGAAAGCCTTACGCGGGCGTCTATGCGCTCTCCAAGGTGCTCGAAGAGGTGATGCTGGAACAGTATTACGTCCAGTACGGCATCAATGGCTGCTGCCTGCGCGCGCCATGGATCATGGACAAGGATGACTTCCGCTATGTCCTGAGCCTTGGCGCCGACCAGTTCGGCGGACCGAGCTGGGACGAGCTCATCGCGCCGGCAGATCGCCAGCACTATTACGAGCAAGCCCTGGTGCCGCTGCTGATCGACGCCACCGGGCAGCCCCTCAGGCGCAATTTCGTGCATGTGAGCGATCTGGTGGCAGCCATGCTGGCGGCGCTCGACAATCCGGCTGCGCGCCAGAGCCTCTTCAACATCGCCATGAACCAGCCCGTTGATTACGCTGATGTTGCTGCAAGGCTGGCAGATACGCGCGCTCTCAAGAGCGTGCGGATAGAGACGCCCTATCACTCCAACTGGCTCGACAACAGCAAGGCGCGGCACGCGCTGGGATGGGCACCAAAAGTGAACCTGGAGCGGCTGGTGGACGACGCCTTCGCCTATGTCCGGGCAAAGGATGATCCGCGCAAGGTCTGGTATGTGGGGTGATGCACGGGGTTGGGTTTCGGCCCGCAACGTGCCCAAAGAGGTCGGAGCGCGCCTCTGCGGCGCGCTCCCTTCATGTCGGTGTTACTTCTGGATGCAGGTGTCGACCGTATCCTTGGTGCATTCGTCTAGGCCGGTGAACACGGGGTCTTCAACCGGCTTGCCCTCGATCAGGTCGATCATCACCGATGGGGCCAGATAACCCATTTCGAACGGGCGCTGGCCGACAAGCGCGGTCACGAGGCCCTCCTTGGCCAGGGCCACTTCTTCACCGATCGTATCGGCCGCGCCAATGGCGAAGTCGTTGCTGGCGATCCGGTCGGCAAGAGGCTCGATCAGGTCGCGATAGGGCTGTGGAGCGCCAAACAGCGGCCAGCCGCCCATGATGCCGAAAGCGTCGAGATCAGGATTGGCAGCCAGGATATCGCTCATCGCCTGGACGCCTTTGGCGCCGTCGTCATTGGTGAAGACCGGGCAACCGGCGACCTCGGTCCAGCCGCCCTCGCCTGCCAGCGCAGCGAGACCATCTTGGCCTGTCAGGGCATCCCGCATGCCTTGGGCACGCTGCAGAATGTTGTCAGCGGCGGCATTGCCTTCGATGGTGCAAATGGTGCCGCCTTCCGGCTTGGCAGCCTTGATGTATTCGCCGATCTTTTTGCCCATCAGATAATTGTCGGTGCCCAGATACGTCCGGCGCAGGCCGGCGTCCTCCTTGCTGAGGTCGGCATCGAGCGTCATCACCGGAATCGTCGGTGCGGAGCTCTTGATGGTATTGGCGATTAGCGGGGCATTTGAGGGCGAGACGGCCAGGGCAGCGGTATTTGGATTGCTTAGCATGTCCTGCAGGATCTGGGCTTCACCGGCCTCATCGGATGTCGATGCAGGCCCGGTATAGAAGCACTCGTATGCGGAATCCGCATTCTCTGAATTCCATTTCTGGCAGCCCTGATTGATGGCCTCGAAGAAGGGATTGTCCAGACCCTTTACGACGATGACCAGTTGTTTCTTGGCTTGAGCAAAAGTCGGTGCGACGCCAAGCGACAGCGTCGCGACCGCGACCAGTAAGGCGATTTTCTTCATTGATCCTCTCCCATTTCGGCAGCGCTGTCCGTGAGCTGGTTTGGCCCAGCTCCACGGCCTCCTCGGTCTGCCAAAATAAAGCTAAGCCCGATCAGACTGACCCGTCAACAATTAATAGTATTATTCGATACGTGACCGTTGACGGCCAAGAAGCCATTTGCATAAGTGTTTGAGGTTTCGTCCTGGGGAGGAGAAGCCAACAGTACGAGCGGCCTTGGATCCCATTTCCCTCTGGAGTGGATCATCGCTTTCGCACGGAAGGACAAACGGTGGCGATTTTAGAACTATCCAATATTTCCAAGCACTTCGGCGCCATTCAGGCCGTCAGCGACGTGTCGTTCTCGCTCGAAGCGGGTGAGGTGGTCGGGCTTATGGGCGACAACGGCGCCGGCAAGTCGACGCTGGTCAAGATGATCGCCGGCAATTTCCCGCCGAGCGAAGGCTCGATGCGGATGGAGGGACAAAGCCTGGTCATGCACCGGCCGCTCGATGCGCGGCGCCACGGCATTGAAATTGTCCACCAGGACCTCGCGCTTTGCAACAACCTGACGGCCGCGGCCAATGTATATCTCGGCCGCGAAATCCATCGCTGGTTCGGACCCCTGCGGGTGCTCGACTATCGCACCATGTACAGGCGGGCCGGCGAAATCTTCGCCGAGCTCAAGTCTGAAACCCGACCACGCGATCTCATTCGCAACATGTCCGGCGGGCAGCGCCAGGCCGTCGCCATTGCACGCACACGCCTGTCAGAGGCCAAGCTGGTGCTAATGGACGAGCCGACAGCGGCCATTTCGGTGCGCCAGGTGGCTGAGGTGCTCAGCCTGATCCAGCGCCTGCGCGACCAGGGCGTCGCCGTTGTGCTGATCAGCCACCGCATGCCAGACGTGTTCAGCGTCGCCGACCGGGTGATCGTTTTGCGGCGTGGGCGCAAGGTTGCCGACAAGCGCATAGCGCAGAGTTCGCCTGAAGAAGTGACCGGGCTTATCACCGGCGCCATCGAAAAGGTATAGGGCCATGACAATCACACTCGACCAGACCATTGCGCAAAAGCAGCACACCTGGCTCTCGACACTGCTCAAAAGCCAGACCTTCTGGGTCCTGGTCGCAATCATCGCGGCATGCATTTTCCTGTCGCTGGCCACCGACTCCTTCGCCACCTCCAAGAACATCTTCAACATCACCCGTAATGTGACCTTTACCGCAATCATTGCGCTGGGCATGACGATGGTGATCATCATCGGCGGCATCGACCTGTCGGTGGGGTCCGTGCTTTGCCTGTCCAGTATGATCCTCGCGGTGACTATGCACGCAGGCTACGGCCTCGAGATCGGGGTATTGGCCGCACTGGTCACGGCTCTGGCCGTCGGGGCCTTCAATGGGGTACTCGTCGCCTATCTGGGCTTTCCGCCCTTCGTCGTCACGCTCGGCATGCTGTCGATCGCTCGAAGCCTGGCCATGGTGGCGTCCAACAATACCGTGGTTTTCGAGTTTGGCCCCGATCATGATCGATTGCTCGACCTTGGGGGCGGCGCATGGTTCCTGGGGATCGCCAATCCGGTGCTCTACATGGTCGGACTGGCGCTGATCGTGGGTTTCGTGCTGCGCTGGACCAAGTTCGGACGCCATCTCTATGCCATCGGCGGCAATGAAAACGCGGCGACGCTCACCGGGGTGCCGGTGCGGCTGATCAAGGTCGCCGTCTATATGATCTCGGCCCTGTCGGCGGGTATTGCCGGCATCATCCAGACCGGCTGGCTGGGCGCAGTCACCACCAATATCGGCACTGGCATGGAGTTGCAGGTCATCGCTGCCGCGGTGATCGGCGGCGCCAGTCTGGTCGGAGGCGTGGGCACCGCCCTCGGCGCCCTGGTCGGCGCCGCGCTGATCGAAGTCATCCGCAACAGCCTTGGGCTCTTGGGCATCAACGCCTTCTGGCAGGGTGCCTTCATCGGCGGCTGCATCATCATTGCCGTCGCCTTCGAGCGGGTGCGGCAGCTCCGATCGTCAGACTGACGCCATGGCCGCATCCGTCCAGGATGATGGGTGTGGCCTACTTTTGCCCACCGTTGAGCCGCTCGATATAGGCGGGCAGCATAGGGACATAGTCCTTGGCCCCGCCCGCGGCGATGGCGACACCATAGGAATTCTTGACCGCATTGCCGACCGGGTTGACCAGCCCTGCCCCATTGGCCATCGATTCGAGATAGCGCAGGTCCTTGAAGGCGTTGGCGAGGCTGAATTTGTGGGCCTCCAGATCACCATCTAGCGTGTAGCGGATGAAGGTCTGATAGAAGCCGCAATCCATGCGCCCGCCGCGGATTACCTGGTCGAGGCGATTGGCAGAAATGCCGACCCGGTCCGCAAGCGCCAGCGCCTCGGCATAAAGGGCACCGTAGCCGAGCGAAATGAAGTTGTTGAGCAGTTTCATCCGATGCCCGTCGCCGACGCCGCCGATATGGACAATTTTGCCGGCCCAGGTGGCCAGCACTGGCGACAGGCGTTCAAAAACCGCGTCCTCGGCGCCGACCATGGTGTCTAGCGTGCCGTCCCAAGCCTCCTTGGGCGTGCGGCTGAGCGGCGCGTCGACATAGTCGAGGCCTGCGCTCTTGAGCTCGGCGGCCAGCTTGACGGTGGAACTGGGATCGGAGCTTGAACAGTCGACCACGACGGAGCCTGCCTTGAGCCTCGCACCCAGCCCATCGGGTCCCCGAACCAGCGTCTCGACTTCTGTAGAACCGGTGACACAGAGGAAGACGATGTCGGAGCGCGACGCCAGTTCGGCCAGCGATTTGGCCTCTGTCGCCCCGCGCCCCAGCAGATCCTCTACCGGCGCGCGATTGGTGTGTCCCATGACGGTCAGGGCATAGCCCTTTTCCACGATGTTCTTGGCCATGCCATGGCCCATCATGCCAAGGCCGATGAACCCGATGGTATCGCGGTTGCGGGAAGCGTCAGACATGGTCATTCCTTCTCGATCCTATTTGGGATCGAAGCGTTGGCGCAGGTCTGCAACCTGGGCTGGGGTGAGGGGTCGGATGGCACGCGTGCCGAGCAGCAGAAACAGGCGGGCCGTTTCCTCGAGCTCCTCGGTTGCATATTGGGCATTGGCGAGGCTCGTACCGGCCACGACCGGCCCGTGATTGGCCAGCAGCACGGCGTGATGCGCGCCGCTGAGCGCGCCGACGGCCTTGGCCAGTTCTGCATCTCCCGGCGGTAGGTAGGGCACCAGCGGCAGCCGGCCGACCCGCATTACATAATAGGCCGTCAGGGGCGGCATCACGTCGAGCGGGTCGATGCCCTCGAGCATGCTGACAGCGACCGAATGGGTCGAATGCAGATGCACCACGGCACGGGCGTCAGCGCGTTGTCCATACATCGCCAGATGCAGCGCGCCTTCCTTGGTGGGCGCGTCCCCACCGATATGGCGACCGGTGCTGTCGAACAGCGACAGCCGCGCTGGGTCGAGATCGCCCATCGAGGCATCAGTAGGCGTCATCAGCCACCCGCCATCCTCGAGCCGCACGCTGATATTGCCGGTAGACCCGAATGTCAGGCCCCGATCGAACAGCGATTTGCCGACCTTGACGATGTCAGCGCGGGCTAAATTTTCAGCGTGTTTGGTGGAATCAGTCATCAAGCTTGTCCCAGGCGGAGACGAAAAAATCAGTGTCGCCAAAATTGCCGGACTTGAGCGACAGGGCCAAGTTGGGGGCGCCAATGCTGCGCGTCCAAGGCACGCCGGGGGCGATCTCGGGGCCGATGCGCAGCGCCTGTGCGCCTAGTGCCGCCACCACCGCGCCCGAGGTTTCGCCACCGGCCACGAGGAACCGCGAAAATCCGCTGTCGCGCAGGATGATGCTGACCGCACCTAGCAGCTCTTCCACCAGCGCGCCTGCCCGCTCGACACCGAGGCTCGATTGCACCTGTTGGACCGATGCCGGGTCATCGCTCGAATAGACCAGCGCAGGTCCCTCGGCGTCTTGGGCCAAGACCCATTGCGCCACGCCGGCTGCATCTTGGTTTCCCGCCGCGATATCGAGCGGTACAAGCCGGAGCGCTGGCATGCCCGCGGCGATTGCTGCGGCCACCTGCCCTCGGGTAGCTGCCGAACAGGATCCAGCCAGGATGACCGAGCGGCCTGCTGGCGCAGTCATGCTGGTGGGGGGCGGCGTCGTTCCGATCTTGCCCTGGCGCCGGAAGTTGTCTGGCAGGCCCATGGCAATCCCGGAGCCGCCGGTGATCAGCGGTGCATCTGTCAGAGCGGCACCCAAAACCCGCAAATCCGCATCCGTCACGGCATCGGCGATCATCAACCGGTAACCGGCGGCTGAGGCTTCTGCCAAAGCCATCCGAACAGCGTCCGCCCCTTTTGCGACAGTGTCGAGCGGCACCAAGCCGACTTTTCCAATTGCCTGCCTTTGCAACACGCGCACCAAATTGGCATCCCGCATCGGGGTCAGGGGATGGTCTTTCATGGGCGAGTCCGACAGCAGCGCCTGTCCAACGAACAGATGGCCCTGATAGACCGAGCGCCCCGCCGCGGGAAACGCCGGACAGGCAATCGCCATCTCCGCTCCCAGCAGGTCCAGTAGTGCCTCGACCACCGGGCCGATATTGCCGGCATCGGTGGAATCAAAGGTCGAGCAATATTTGAACAGGATTTGCTCGGCCCCTGCCTCCAGCAGCGCGCGCGCTGCAGCAAGACTCATGTCGACCGCTTCGCGCGCCGCAATCGTGCGGGATTTCAGCGCCACCACCACGGCTTCGGCATCGCCGAAATTCGTACCGGCCTGCGGAACGCCGACATATTGCACGGTTTTCATTCCATTGCGCGCCAGCATCAGCGACAGGTCCGTCGCTCCGGTCAAATCATCGGCTATGGCGCCAAGCAGCATTTGTGGTTCCTCGTTTCAGGCCGTTGCGCCGGGCAGTATCTGATAGCCCGTATCGATTATTTCAGTGGTTCCGGGCCGCTCGCGCTGCGCCAGCACACAGTCTATGGCCGTCTTGCCGGTCAGGAACCGATTGGACCGCATGGTTGAAAGCGGAATCGGCAGGGCCTGGCCGATATCGAGGCCGTTAAAGCCAAACAGCGCCAGGTCCTGCCTTGGCCGTATGCCGGCGCCGAGGCAGTGAAACACGCCACCGACGGCCATGTCGTCGTTGGAAAACACCACCACATCCAGCGCAGACCCGTGTGCCAGCAGCGCCGCCAGCGCATCGCGCCCGGCCTGCGTCGAACTTGGTCCATCGTTGCGCTGGCTCTCCACCAGCCCCAGGCCCGCCTCGGCCAGTGCTGCAACGAGTCCATCGTGGCGCAGCTTTGCCCGGCGATCGGCCAGCCAGTCATGCCCCACGTAGCCAAACCGCGTGTAGCCCCGACTCAGCAGATAGCGCCCACTGTCATGCCCAGCCTGCCAGTGTGAATGGCCGACCGCCAGATCGATCGGCGCGCTGTCGATGTCCATCAGTTCGGCGACGCGGACGCCGCTATTGTCCAGCATGGCGCGCGCGGCGGCGGTATGCTCGAAACCGGCCAGCAGCATGGCCTCCGGTCGCCAAGCGAGCAGAGAGGCAACCAGTTCCTCCTCGATGGCCAGATCATAGTCGCTGACGCCGATGACAGCCTGAAAGCCGGTCCCCAGCAATGCCGAACGAATGCCGCTCAACACCTCGGGGAAGACGATATTGGTGAGCGATGGAACGATGACACCAACCAGCTTGGACCCTGAGGATGCCAGACCGCCCGCCAGTCGATTGGGCACGTAGCCAGTCTCTGCCACGGCTTCAAGCACGCGCAGGCGGGTGGCCTCGGCGATGGGGCCGCTATTGCGCAAAATACGCGACACGGTGATTTCGCTGACGGACGCACGGCGCGCCACTTCACTGAGCGTCACGCCCTGCCGCCGCCCTGCCAGTCGCTTGCCACCCATCCAGACCACCGCCTTCGCCACGCCTGCATCCGATTGACACC
>JAQGKG010000126.1 GCA_028290245.1 Devosia sp.
CAAGACCGACTTCGCGTTTCATCGCGCCATTGCCGCTGCGACCAACAATCCCTTCTATATCGAGGTGCTGGACGGGCTGGGTAGCCGGACCATTCCCTGCGACGTCGCCTCGCCCTGGGGCACCGAGAGCGTGCTGACCTTCGAATACCAAGCGGGCCTGCAGCAGGAACACCTCAGAATTCTCAAAGCCATTTCGGCACAGGATGCCGAAGCCGCGCGTGAGGCCATGCGACAGCATCTGTCGCTGAGCCAAGCACGCTATCGCAACAGGTTGCGCGAGCAGCCCACTGCCAATCAGGATTAGATCATGACCACAGATTACGACATCCGCTTCGCCATCGATCCCGTTAGCGCCTCGACGATGAACACGGCCGAACTGCGTGAGCAGTTCCTGATCGATGATCTGTTTATGCTCGGCGCCGTCAACTGGACATATACTCATTACGACCGCATGGCTGTCGGGGGCGCGGTGCCTGGCGCCAAGGCGTTGGAGCTTGAAGGCATCAAGCCGACCGGCACGGCGAACTTCCTCGACAGGCGTGAGCTGATCGCGGCCAATATCGGCTCGGCCGGCACGATCACAGTCGATGGCGCCGACTATGCCGTGGGCGAGCGCGACATGCTGTATGTCGGCATGGGCGCCAAGGTCGTCACGTTTGCCGGCGAAGGCGCCAAATTCTACCTGCTGAGCGCGCCGGCCCATGCCACCCATCCGACCACGTTGATCAAGCAGAGCGATGCCAAGCGCCTCGACCTCGGCAGCCAGGAAACCGCCAACGAGCGGAGCATCTTCCAGTTCGTCAATGCGGACAGCGTTAAGACTTGCCAGCTTGTGGTAGGCCTAACCAGCTTCGCACCGGGTTCGGTGTGGAACACCATGCCAGCGCATCTGCATGACCGCCGCATGGAAGCGTACCTGTATTTCGATCTGAAACCAGATGCCTTCGTGGTGCATCTGATGGGCGAGCCGGAAGAGACGCGCCACATCATTATGCGCAACGAGCAGGCCGTGATTTCGCCGCCATGGTCGATCCATTCGGGTGCCGGCACCGGCGCCTACACATTTATTTGGGCGATGGCCGGAGACAATGTCGACTATACCGATGCGGAAAAGATCGGGATGGACGAACTGCTGTGACCGATCTTTCTGCATTTTCGCTGACCGGAAAGACCGTGATGGTCACCGGCGCCAATACCGGCATCGGGCAGGGCATCGCCCTGTCCATCGGCCGGGCCGGTGGCAAGGTGATCGGCGTCGGCCGCTCTAGCATGGAACATACCGCATCGCTGATGGCTGGACAGGGAGCGGACTTTGTCGAGGTTCGCGCCGATCTCGGGTCGACGTCAGAGGCGCAGGCGATGTTTGGCTCGGTGTGGGACCAGCATGGTCCCATCGATGGGCTGGTCAACAACGCGGGCATCATCAAGCGGGTCGACGCGGTGGACTTCACCGAGGCGGACTGGGACGAGGTGATGGACATCAATCTCAAGACAATGTTCTTCCTGTGCCAGTCACTTGGCAAGCGTGCCATAGCGGCAGGACGGCCCGGCAAGGTGGTCAATATCTCGTCGATGCTGAGCTTCCAGGGCGGCATTCGCGTTGCCAGCTACACGGCGTCGAAAAGCGGCGTGCTGGGCATCACGCGGCTGCTGGCTAACGAGTGGGCGGCCAAGGGCATTAACGTCAATTCGATCGCACCGGGCTATGTCGAGACCAATAACACCGAGGCTTTGCGGGCCGACCCGGATCGCTCGGCGTCGATCCTCGCGCGCATTCCGGCGGGTCGCTGGGGCGCTCCGTCGGACATTGGCGATGCGGCCGTATTCCTGCTGTCGCAGGCTTCAAACTACATGCATGGCGCCGTCATCCCCGTGGATGGCGGCTGGCTCGCGAGGTGATGAGATGACTGAACAGAAACTGTTTGCACAGCCGCATGAAAGCGAATGGATCGAACTGGCGCCGGGCAATACGCGCCGGGTCTTGATCCATACGCCGGAACTCATGCAGGTCGAATTCGGCTTTGAGCAAGGCGCAGTCGGGAAGCTGCATAGCCACCCGCACATCCAGGTCAGCTATGTCGCCGAGGGGCGGTTCGAGGTGACCATTGACGGGGAGACTGAGGTCGTCGAGCAGGGCGGTAGTTTCATTGTGCCGTCGGGGTTGGAACATGGTGTCGTGGCCTTGACCCGTGGCCGGCTGGTTGATGTGTTCACGCCGATGCGGCAGGATTTTCTGTAGACCCTCGTCTTTCAGGTGAGGCCGGTCTGCAAATGGTGGTCAACTGCGCCTCCGGTCCTCACGTACCAACGTACGCTCCGGTCCGGTTCTCGCCGACCACCACTTTCGACTCGGCCTGACCTGAAATCCTTCCCGCCTACCCTCCGAGTTCGGCGAGCATAGCCGCATAGGACACCTCGTGCCCTCCTGCCCAATTTTCCATACCCGGCTTGGTCAACAGACCTCGGCGGGGCGGAGTGTAGCTGTAAATCCGCCGCACCGGCTGCTCGCGCCATTGCAGGTTGAACGCCGCCAGCTTGGGGAAAAACTCCATGTCCGAATAGGGCAGGTGGTCATGCGCCCACCAAGCCATGGCCTCCCAGTCGCCGGTGCGCTCGTAGTAGGGCACGAAGCGGTTGACCGCGACGCAGGCGGTGGCGCCCATCCGGCCCTCGGCGTCGCGACGATCCCAGATGTGGCCGGCATAATTGGCTTCGTTGCTGGCGCAGTTGAGTTTGTTGATGTTGCCAAAATGGTTGACGGCAGCGGCCCTGAACGAGGACCGGATGGAGATGCGACCAAACCTCGCCTGCAGCGGTTCGAGCAGGTTTTCGCAAAGCGCCGTCCCGGCCGCGATTGCGAGATCTGGATCATCGGGAACATTTGGGATGCCGTAGATGGCCGCGACTTCGGAATGAAGGAAATCGCGCATGAAAAAGCTGTCGGATAGACGCACGCGTCCGAATTCTTCAAGCGCTTTGACGGTTCTGGGCGATCGCATGGCGTCTCTCTCAATTGTTTTGGCATAGTGTTCGTCTAACCTTGGCCTCACAACCCCGTTTCAACAGGACGCTGCATGCTTGAGGTCATCTTCTATATCGCCATCACGGCAGAGGCGATGACGGCGGCCCTGGCTGCCGGGCGGCGGAACATGGACTGGTTCGGCGTGTGCCTCCTGGCTTGCGTCACGGCGCTGGGTGGCGGCACAATCCGCGACATCTTCCTCGATCACTATCCGCTGTACTGGGTGGCCAATCCCTATGTGTTGCTGCTGGTCTGCGGGGCGGCGCTGGTGACCATTGCACTGGCCCGGGTGGTGGATAAGCTACGTTGGCCGTTCCTGCTGCTCGACGGGTTGGGTCTGGTGGTTTTCACCATCATTGGCTGCAACATCGGCATGGAAGTCGGCGCTCATCCGCTGATCGTGCTGGTTGCGGGCATGGTGACAGGCATTTTCGGTGGCATCCTGCGCGATGTGTTGTGCAATGACGTGCCGCTGGTGTTCCGCGGCGAGCTTTACGCTACTGTCTCGATCGTCACCGGCGCGATCTATTATTTCGGCCTCGCCGCCAATATCCAGTCGGACGTGGTGATCCTCGTCGCCATTGCAGTCGGCTTTCCACTGCGGGTCATTGCCATCATCAAGAGGTGGGAAATGCCGAAGTTTGTCTATGACAAGGACCTGCGATGAAGCCGGCGCGGATCGTTCTGTCGCGTCGTGCCGGGTTTGATCTGCAGGCTATCTCGCACGCGCTGAACGGGTTGTCGGCGCAGTCCGTGGCGCGGCCCGGGCAATGGGGCAATCCCTTCACCATCGACGACGTGGCGGCTGAACTGGGCATTGGACGGGACGCGGCGCAGGCCGAGGCGGTGGCGCGACACGGACGCTGGCTTCGGGGCGAAATTGGCGGACCAAAACCGGCGCCAGACCTGGCGAAAGTCCGCGCCGAACTCGGCGGCAAGAACCTTGCCTGCTGGTGTCGCGAAGGCTCGCCTTGCCACGTCGATAATCTGTTGAAGCTAGCCAACGAATAGGGCTTTTCGCGCCTGCCGCTCTGTGGCAATGACTACCATACAAGAGTGCGGAGTGCTTGATTTGCGACAGACTTGGCGGTGGTTCGGGCCCAAAGACTTGTGCAGCATTGACGACATTACCCAGGTGGGCGCCGAGGGCGTGGTTAGCGCGCTGCATCATGTGCCCAATGGCGTGGTTTGGTCTCCCGAAGAGATTGCCAAGCGGCACGCCGAAATCGCGACGCGCAAGGATGGCACGCCGTCCGGCCTGAACTGGGATGTGGTGGAGAGCCTGCCGGTGTCGGAAGACATCAAGAAGCAGAAGAACGACTGGCGCGACCACGTCGAGAATTACAAGATCTCGATGAAGCACCTCGCCGATAGCGGCATCGAGGTCATCTGCTACAATTTCATGCCGGTGCTGGACTGGACACGGACCGACCTGCGCTGGACGGTGCCCAATGGCGGCTCGTGCATGCGCTTCGACATCAATGATTTCGCGGCATTCGATATCCATGTGCTCGAGCGCCAAGGCGCGGCTGCCGATTATACCAATGCCATCGCCGACGAGGCCGAACGCCGCTTTTCGGCGATGGACGATGGTGCGCGGAAGCAGCTTGCGCGCAACGTGACCATGGGCCTGCCGGGCTCGACCGAGTCGATGACGCTGGACGATGTGCGTGGGCATCTGGACGAGTACGGCTCGATCACCCGCGATCGGTTGCGGGCCAATTTCGTCGATTTCCTCGACGAGGTGGTGCCGGTGGCGGAAGACCTCGGGCTGCGGCTGTGCTGCCACCCGGATGATCCGCCGTTCGCGCTGCTGGGTCTGCCGCGGGTCATGTCGACCGAGGCGGACTATAAATACATTCTCGACGCGGTGGACAGCCCGGCCAATGGCATGACGCTTTGCACTGGCTCGCTCGGTGCACGGCCGGACAATGACCTGCCCGGCATGATGGAGCGGCTGGGCGACAAGGTGCACTTTTTGCACCTGCGTAACGTCAAGCGGGACAATGACGACATTGTCGGCTCGTTCTACGAGGCCGAGCACTTGGCCGGCGATACCGACATGGTGGCGCTTATTGCGGCTGTCGTGCGCGAGGAAAACAAGCGCAAGGCGGCCGGTCGCAAGGACCATACCATCCCGATGCGGCCTGACCACGGGCAGGACATTCTCGATGATCTGGGTCGGCGTTCGCAGCCGGGGTATCCGACCATCGGCCGGATGAAGGGCTTGGCGGAACTGCGCGGTGTGATGACGGCGCTGGAGCATGCGCAATGGGGACTGGCGCGTTAGGCGTCAGTCTTCCAGCAGATATGCTCCGGCACGGGCTGGCAGCACTTCGGTGCCGACGATCTTGGCGATGCTGGCGCCGCGGGTGACGTATTTGCCCATGACGCGGGAAAGCACGAAGCCGTCGGTGCCCGCCAGGATGGGCCGGCGGGCCATGAAGGCTTCGGGACCGTCCATGGCGATCAGGTCGGCGATGGGCTGGCCCTTGGTAACGCGCTCTCCGAGTTCGACGCGATAGGCGAGCAGGCCGGGTGCGTCGGCGCGCAGCACCTCGGTGGCTTCGAAGGGCGTTGGGCCGGGCGCGGGCGCTGGCTTGTAGCCGGCATCTGCGTTGATCAATCCACGCCCGCCAAAGAAGCCGAACAGGCCTGCGGCGTCTTCCTTGCCGATGTGATCAAAGCTGTCGGCGCGGCCGCGATATTCCAGCGTCGCCGTTTCGGCGCCATTGGGGATCGGGTGGCTGGGATTGGCCAGGCGCGCCTTGCGATAGAGCGTCGGCAGCACTTCATCGAACGAACCGCCGCCGCTGTCTTCGGCGGTCAGAGTCGCCGCGAGGCCCATCCAGTCGGCGAGGTCCTGCAGTCCGGGCATCAGTTCGGGCGAGGTGAAGATGTGCTTGAGGCTGTCGTCGTCACAATGCAGGTCCAGCACGATGTCGGACGCTGCTGCCGAGCGCAGGACATGCAGACGCATCTGCTGGATGGCGGTGCGCGGCTTCTGACTTTCGATCCAGTTCAGCACTGCCCCGCGGATGGTGGCGATATTCTCGGCACCGTCATTGCCCAGCTTGCCGGCAATGGCATCGGCGATGATCGGATAGAGGTCGGGCCAGCGGCGGTTGTAGTTCACCCCGGTTTCGATGTCGTAGCGGCCGATGTGGTGGCGCAGCGAGAAATTGGCGAGGCCGAGCGGATTAACCGAGGGGTAGATGGTGAAATGCGCCTTGAGCTGACCGGCGGCATCGGCATTGCGCAGCCGGGGCAGCAGGTGATGCAACGCCATGGTGCCGGGTTGCTCATCGGCATGTAGCGCCGCCTGCAGATGCACGCGGGTGGCGGCGTCTTCTGGGCCGACGGTGTACCAATAGAGCTTGGTGCTAGCGCCGGGCGTGTCCGCGGCAATGGTGGTGTGATGAAGCTGGAAAGTCATGCTGGTTCCTCAGGCGAGGCTGGCGAGTTTGTCGGCCATGGTCTGGTGTTTGTCGTTGCGCGTCGAGAAGCTCATGGTGCAGAAAATGCGCTCGACGCCCATGTCATGCAGCCTGGCGCAGCAGGCTTCGACAGTTGAAGTGACGGCAGCCATTTCGCCTTCGATGTTGGTGCCATTGGCGTGCATTTCGTAGGATAGACCGGATGCGTCGATGATGTCGCGCACCTCACGGATGTAGCGGGAAACGGATGCGCCTGCGCCCATGGGGACGATGCAGAGGTCGGCAATGATCTTCATTTCAAGTCCTCAACGCCACCAGGTGGGCGCGTAACGCATGCGCGGGGTAGCCGGCATATGGCGCATCAAGCGGCGATAAACCAGCCCGAACAGGAAGAACACCACCAGCGAAACCGCGAGGAAATATAGCGCCGCGACGGAGAAATGCAGGAACGCATTGTAGTCGCGCTCGAACAATTCCTTGGCGGTGATCATCAGGTCCTTTTGCTGGCCGATCACCGGCAGTGCCAGGTAAACGATTGCCGTGGCGTGGAACAGGAACACCACTTCATTGGTATAGGCGGGCCAGGCGAGGCGGATCAGGTTGGGCCAGACGACTTGGCGGAACTGCTGGCTGCGGCTCATGCCATAGGCGCGGGCAGCCTCGACTTCGCCGCGCGGTACGGCGCGCAGGGCGCCATAGAAAATCTCGGCGGTGTAGGCGGCGGTATTCAGAACCAGCACCAGCGGACCGATGAACAGCGGGTGCAGTATCCACCATGAGACGCCCATTGGCTTCCAAACAGCGACGTTGAACGACAGGGCCAGCGAGTAGATCATAAAGAACTGGATAAAGAGCGGCGAGCCGCGGAAGGCGTAGATATAGCCGCGGCTGAGGCGGTTAATCAGCGGATTGTCGGACGCCTTGCCGAGCGCCAGGAACACCGCGAGGACGAAGCCGAGCGGGATCGAAGCCAGGGCGAAATAGATGTTGAACACCACGGCGGGGGCGAACAGGCCGAGTTCGGCGATGAAGCGGTCCATCAGGGGGCCTCGCTCAGGATGCCGCGGCCGGCGCGTCGCATGATGGCGTCAAAGCCCTTTTCGGAAATCCAGGTGACGAGGATGTAAAACACGAACAGCACGAGGTAATAGCGCCAGCGCCAGTCGCCGTGCACGAGGCCAACGGCGGGCAGGAAGTTAGGCGCGCCGAGCCGGTCGGCCCAGAGCACGATATCGGCGATCTGCAGCAGCGACAGCAGTGATGTCGCCTTGATAATCAGCATCCAGACGTTAGACAGGCCGGGCAGGGCATAGACCCACATCTGGCGGATATGGACACGCCAGAGCACCTGATTGGCGCTCATGCCATAGGCGCGGGCGGCTTCGAGTTGCCCTTGTGGCACCGAGCGCAGGGCGCCATGGATCACATTGGTGGCGAAGGCGCCGTACACCAGACCCAGCGAGACGGATGCGAGCACGAGGTATTCGGGCGTACCGAGGAACCAGTTGGCGTCCTTGCAGGGCGGCCAGGCGGCGGACTGGGCGGCGATCATCTCGGGCGAACAAACTTGTGAGGCAATAATCCACTCGACGCCTTGCTCGAAAGCGAGGGGGAAGAACAGGAAGAACAGCACGTCGGGCACGCCGCGCACGATCGACGAATAGATCGTGCCGATGATGCGCAGCGGCAGGAAGCGGGAATTCTTGAGAGTGGCGCCGATTAGCCCGAAGACGACGGCGAGCGTGCCACCGAAGGCGGCGGCGAAAACGGTGAACTGGAAGCTCGCATACCAGGTCAGGTGCTTACCGTTGGTCAGATAGCTCAGCCAGAAGGCGAAGTCGTCGCTCATGAACTGGCTTTCGGAAGCATTGGCATCGGTGGGCTTTCAAAGCGCCGGGGCGGGCGGGCCCACCCCGGCAATCAGCTATTCAGCGTAATACGGGCCGCGGCCTTCGAACCACTGCGCGATCAGCTTGTCGACAGTGCCGTCGGCCTTGAGGGCGGTCAGGGCGTCGTCGAACTTGGTCTTGAGTTCGGTTTCGTCCTTGCGCAGGCCAGGGCCGACGCCGTTGCCGATCATGACGTCTTCGCCGACGAATTCCAGGGCGCCGCCCGAAGCCGCGACCACTGGTTCGAGGTAGGCGCCATCGGCCAGAATGGTGTCGAGGTTGCCAGCGGCAAGATCCGCCATGGCCTGGTCGGCGGTGCCGAATGAGACAACGGTATTTTTGGCAGCCAGGTTTTCTTCGGCATAGGAGGCCTGGATGGTGCCGCCCTGAACGCCGACGCGCTTGCCTTCAAGGGCTGTCGGATCGATGCCGGCGCCTGCGGTCGCTACGAACAGCGAGGGATCGGGGGGGAAGTAGTTCTGGGTGAAATCTATGGTTTCGCGGCGTTCGTCGGTGATCGACATGCCAGCCATGATGACGTCGTAGTTGCCGGCGAGCAGGTTGGGGATGATCGAATCCCAGTCGTTGATGACGAACTCGCAGGTGATCGCGGCCTTGGCGCAGATGGCATTGCCAAGGTCGATCTCGTAGCCAGCCGGCTCGCCGGCATCATTGAGGAAGTTCCACGGTGCATAGGCACCCTCGGTTGCGATGCGCACGGTTTCCTGCGCCTGAACAGCACTGCCAAGGGCCAGGATGGCCGCGGCGGTCAGTATTAGCTTCTTCATCGATTTTCCAATCCTGTTTTCTTATCGTTTCGCCCGGTTTCCGGGTCGATCATCAACGCTACTGATGATGGGCGGCGTTGAGGAATTGCTTGAGACGGGTCGATTTGGTGGCGCCGAAGACTTCGTCCGGGGTGCCCTCTTCCTCGATCAGCCCCTGATGCAGGAAGATCACCCGGTCGCTGACCGAGCGAGCGAATTCCATGTCGTGGGTGACGAGGATCATGGTTCGGCCTTCGTCGGCCAGCACCTTGATGACGCGCAGGACTTCGACTTCGAGCTCGGGATCGAGTGCTGATGTCGGTTCGTCGAACAGCATGACGCGGGGATTTATGCAAAGTGCGCGGGCTATGGCGGCGCGCTGCTGCTGTCCGCCGGAAAGCTGGGCGGGGTAGCTGTCGGACTTTTCGCGGATGCCGACCTTGGCCAACATGGCGAGCGCCTCTTCATGCACTTCGCCGCGCGGGCGGCGTTGCACGATCAGCGGTGCTTCCATGACGTTTTCGAGGATGGTGAGGTGAGCCCACAGATTGAAGCTTTGGAACACCATGCCGAGTTCGGAACGGATGCGGCGTATCTGGTTTTCATCGGCGATCTGGCGACGCGGCTTGCTGCCGCGCAGGCTGATTTCTTCGCCGTCGATGGTCACGGTGCCGCTATCGGGCACTTCGAGCATGTTGATGCAGCGCAGAAGCGTCGATTTGCCCGAGCCCGACGAGCCGATCAGCGAGACGACTTCGCCTTCGCGCGCCGAAAAACTGATCCCCTTGAGGACGTCGAGGTTGCCGAATGACTTGTGCAAGTCGCGGATTGCTACGACAGGCCATTTTTCCGCAGCGGCGGCAGCTTGCGCCATATTCACCTTTGACCCGCAACAGCGGACATCATCTCGTGGCTGCCCTTTTATGAGGCTGGCGGCCTTGACCGCTTCCTAGAAAAGCAAAAGCTGGCGAGATAGCAAGCGGAAATCACTGTTTTGGGCTATGTCGCACAGGATGTGACGGGCGATATCGCGATGCGGTCACGTGGAGGGGCGATTGTTCTATTTTCTGGCCAAGATTTTCTGGGTGATCGCCCAACCGCTGAGCATAGTCGCGCTACTGGTGTTGGCGGGGATGATTTTGCTGGTGTTCGGGCGCAAACGCCTGGGTCTCGCGGCCAATGGTGCGGCGCTGTTCGTGCTGGTGCTTTGTGGGTTCACGACATTCGGCGCGCTGATCATCGGTCCTTTGGAGAACCGCTTTGTGCGCCCGGCGACTATGCCCGACAGCGTGGACGCGATTATCGTGCTGGGCGGGGCTACGCTAGCGCGTGTCAGTACGGCGCGGGGCGTTGCCGAGCTTAACGAGGCTGGTGATCGGCTGACTGATGCCGTGGTTCTGGCGCGACGTTATCCGGAAGCGCGGATTGTGTTTTCGGGTGGTGCTGGCATGCTCGACCGTGGCGAGGCGGAGGCTGCCACGGCGGAGCGGTTTTTCCTGGCAATGGGCATCACGCCGGATCGCCTGGTGCTTGAAGACCAGTCTCGTAACACCGACGAGAATGCCGACCTGACGGCGACTTTGCTAGGCGATACGGGTGGCACTGCGATCCTTGTCACTTCAGCCTTTCACATGCCGCGCTCGGTGGGCCTGTTTCGCCGCGTCGGTCTCGACGTTGTGCCTTGGCCAACCGACTATCGGACTTCGGGGCAGGAAGGGTTAGCCTTGGACTTCGCGAACCCGATCAACAGTTTCGATATCAGCAGCATTGCGCTGAAAGAGTGGATCGGACTTGCAGTCTACCACTGGACCGGACGGATCGATTCCATGCTGCCGGCTCAAACTTCGAACTGATCGGCTGGAACGACAAGACGATAGCGCACGCTATCGGGTTCGATGAAAAACTGCGCACTGCCGCCAACCGACAGCGGCACAATGCGTTCGAGCACCAGCGTGCCGAAGTGTGGCTGCCGCTGCGCATCGCCGGTTTCGATACCGGCCTCCTGCCACTCGATCACGAGATCGGCTTCCTGCCCCGGGTGATCGACCATCGAGGCGTCGACCCAGACATGGCCCGGTGTATCGTCCGCCAGCGCGCCATGTAGCACAGCATTGGCACCCAGCTCATGGATTGCCAGACCAATATGCAGCGAGGCATTCGGGCCTAAAAGCGGATTTTCGCCGGTGATGCGAACGTGAGCTAGCCGGTTAGAGCCGACACGGGTGAGTTGCGCCGTTATCAGCGTGTGAAGGTAAGTGCCGCGCCAGTTGCTTTCGGTGACGAGATCCTGCGTGCTGGACAGGGCGTGCAGTCGACCGCGAAACTTGTCGAGGAAGTTTTGGATTGTGGTGCTGTGCTGAGCCGTCTGCATCGCCACCGACTGGACAATGGCGAGAAGGTTTTTTGAGCGGTGGCTCACTTCGCGAAGCAAGGCCGACATTGCCTGTTCGCGGGCCCGACTTTCGGTAACGTCGGTTATGATGCCGAGGACGCCATCGTCCCCGTCGGGCTGCAAACGCACCTCGAATACGCGCCGTCGCAGTCCCTCGCCAATGTCGAAGTGGAAATTTTGCTCGTTGCCGCTGCTGCGTGCCTGCTGGCTGTTCGCGCCGTAGGTGTTGGCAATATCGGGCGGAAACGCCCCGTGCTCACGCAAGCCAAGGATATTTTGCGGCCAGCTCTGCGGGAGGTTTTCAGCGAGGTCGAAGAGTTGATTACTATTCTGGTGCAGGATGCAGATGCCATGCCCACGCAAACCAGCCGACAAGGCGCGCAACCGCATGTTCGACTGTTGATCGGACGTTGGGGGCGGCATGACGAGAACTCACAAATGTCGCCAAACTGGGCATAACGGTGCGTACCCAACGGGCCGTGGGGGTGCAAGTTCCTGCAGGGCAAGAAAAAGGCCGGGAACCCCCGGCCTCGCTGGCATGTTGAATGCGTTAGCTTGATCAAGCCGCGGCGCGCGAACCTTCGTCGAAGAACAATGCCTGGCTAATCAGGGCCTTGACCATGTCAGGGTTGAACGGCTTGGTTACGAGGAAGGTTGGCTCAGGACGTTCGCCGGTCAGCAGGCGTTCCGGGAAGGCAGTGATGAAAATCACGGGCACCGAATGATGGTTGAGAATGTCGTTGACCGCGTCGATGCCCGAACTGCCGTCGGCAAGCTGAATGTCGGCGAGGATCATGCGCGGATTGGTCTGGTTGAACAGATTGACCGCTTCCTTATGGGTGCGCGCAACGCTGACGACCTTATGGCCAAGGCTTTCGACAAGCTGCTCGATGTCCATGGCGATCAGCGGTTCATCTTCGATGATCATGATTTCGGTTGCCACCTGGCGGGAGATTTCAACCGATGCTTCATCGAGCAGCGAGGCAAATTCGCTATCGGATACCGAGAGGATTTCGGCGGCCTGCAGATGCGTAAAGCCTTCGACGGCGACAAGCAAAAAGGCCTGACGCGGACGCGGCGCAAGATTTGCGAGATTGCTGGCAGCGCGCTTTTCCCAGGCGAAGGATGACGTCGGCTCGGGAACTTTAACGGCCGAGGACGAGAAAAGAGCGGAGAACAGCTTGTACAACGCAATGCGATCGTTGGACGCTTCGGGAAACAGAGAAATGTCCGCTATGAGGGCTTCCAAGGTGGCGGCCACATAAGCGTCGCCAGATGTCTGCGACCCAGTGACGGCGCGCGAAAACCGCCGTAGATACGGCAGGTGCGGAGCAATCCGCGTGGACAAAGTCATTAGTCTGAACTCCCAGTGACGCTCAAGGCTCGTGATAGCACGAACCCCCGAAACGGTCGCTGGGGAAAGAAAGTTCCTAACGGTCAGGAACTTTTTTTGACAGTGCGCATTACTTCCGCAAATGTGGGCAATCTCAAATTCGACGGCAAATAGCGTCATGATGAAGGACAAACTGGTGACCCAGCAACGTATGCGTACGCAGGCGGGGCGGGCAGAAGATGGGCTTGGTCCGAATACGGATATCGGTAATCGACTGCGCGCACTCTACGGAGCCGTGCAGGATGAAGGTGTGCCCGAGCAGTTGCTCGACCTGCTGGAAAAGCTGGACGGTGCCGAACAGGCGCAAAAAACGCGGAATGCTCCTCGTGACGGGGAGTAAAGACATGAGTGGCGAGCCCACCACCTTCAAGCGCGAGATGCTGGCAACGCTGCCCAGCCTGCGCGCTTTTGCCGTGTCCCTGACTGGCAAGCACGACAAGGCCGATGACTTGGTGCAGGACACCGTTATGAAGGCATGGGCCAAGCAGACCAGCTTTGAGATGGGTACCAATATCAAGGCTTGGCTTTTCACCATCCTGCGCAACGAATTTTACAGCCAGATGCGCAAGCGCGGCCGTGAAGTTCAAGACAGCGATGGCGCGTTCACCGAACGTCTGTCAGTGCATCCAGCACAGTATGGCTCGATGGACATGCAGGACTTCAAGAAGGCTCTGTCGCAATTGCCGGATGATCAGCGCGAAGCAGTCATCCTGATCGGCGCTTCGGGCTTTTCGTATGAAGAGGCTGCGGCGATCTGCGATTGCGCCGTTGGTACAATGAAGAGCCGTGTTAGCCGTGCACGCACTCGTCTGCAGGACATTCTGAAGATCACCGGCGAAGCGGATTATGGCCCTGACGCCGTTTCGGCCCAAGTTACGACATCCAACCATAGCTTCTAGGAATTGATGGCGAGCGCCCGTGCGACGGCGCTCGCCATCGTCTCTTCCGGAATTGGTTTGACGAGGATTGGCACAGCACTGGCTAAGTTACGCGACAGGCCGAAATCACCAGTCGTGACTACTAAGGGAACCCCAGCCGCGCTTAGTTCCGTTGGCAATTCTTTGTTGTGGGAATGATCCAGCCTGAGCTCAATGATCGCCAAGGCTAAATCCGGCCAATGCTGCCGCAGTTGACGCGCCTCACTGGCATTCCGCGCCAAAAGAGTTTGGCCGACGCCAAGACCCTCCAGCATCCGCTGGATATCCAAAGCGATTAGAAATTCTTCCTCGACAATGAGGACAGGGCGACCCTTGAGCATGGTTCTTCCGCGCGCGTTACTGATCCCTGATGAACCCGATTTCTCACGCTGTCATTTAAGTTTGACATGTGCGGGAACGGCTGCGGAAACGCTGCGTTTGGCTGTGTCGCTCCTCGCGTCTGATGGTGATCCTTGAGTCTTGTGCTGCCAAGTTCTGGACGACGGGTCCCATGTGAGCAGTGTCCCCTCAGGGCCATGCCGAGCTTTAGAGCTTTTATAACTCAAGAACTGCGATTTGTTTCGTCATTCAAAATAGGCGAACTTACCGCGGAGAGCGGCACTACGCTGTTATCCGAAGGTAATCACAGCGCGCATTTGTATACGCTGCTGTCGGGCTGGGCGTTTCGCTACAAGACTTTGCCGGACGGGCGTCGGCAGATTCTCAACTACATGCTGCCCGGCGATCTGGTGGGTCTCCAAGGCTCGATCATTGGGGAAATGCAACACTCGGTCGAGGCTTTGTCTCCCTTGGTCTTGTGTGTGTTCCAGCGCAATCGGCTGACGGAACTGTTCAGCAATCACGCAGGGCTAGCCTTCGATATCACATGGCTGGCGGCCCAAGAGGAGCGAATGCTCGACGACCATCTATTGAGCCTTGGGCGACGCAATGCGGTGGAGCGAGCCGCTTATCTCATCGCGTTTCTCTACCACCGGGCCGCGTCTGTTGGGCTGAGCGGCGAAAATACGCTGTATCTCCCGATCACCCAGATGCATGTGGCCGATACGCTCGGCCTGTCGATCGTTCATACCAACAAGACATTGCGCAAGCTCGCCGACCGCAAGCTCATTCGCTGGCTCGATCGGTCCTGCGAGGTCCTCGATATAGAAGGGCTGATGCAGGTGGCGGAGTGGGAAGGCCCCCCGGAGCGCAAGCGGCCCCTGATATGATCGAGCGCAGGGCCTCAAATATGACACTGCGCACAGGCAAACCGGACCTGTGCGGACAGACGCAGCCCGCCCCGGATGACGACGATGAACATGATGGATGGGATCGGCAGGCTAAGGAGAATGACGCGAGCCGATTGGCGCGTGGCGCACAATGTCGCTGTGCTGGTGCCCTTGGGCTTGGTGCTGTTGGCAGCCGTCGCAGCACTAATCTTTGTGCAAGGCAT
>JAQGKG010000218.1 GCA_028290245.1 Devosia sp.
CGGTCGGGCAGGGGGCAACTAAAGCGCGCTATAAATCGCGTCGCGCACTTCGGCCACATAGGCGCCGTCGCAGCCCTCGATCCCGGTATTGCTCATCGACACGACGGACAATCGGTTCACCGGATCGATGAACCAGTTATGCCCATAAATGCCGCCCCAGCGATTGGTGCCGCGCGGCGCCGGCGATCCAGCCAACGCCGAATCATCCAGCCACGCGCCGAAATAACTGAACTGCCAGCCCGGCCCCTGCGCAAACGGCAGTTGCGAGGTCTGATTATCCATCGCCAGCGCGACCGTCTCCGGCTTCAGTAGATCACCGGTCCGCAGCGCCTCCAGCAGCCGCATGAAATCCCCGCCAGTGCCAGCCATCCCACCGCCACCCGCCTGGAACGCCCTGGCATCCAAAATCCGGCCCGGGTCAAACGTGGTCATACCACCCGTATTATTAGGTACGCTATGTGGATCGCTCATCAGCACGGCGCCGTCGGGGCCATCTGCATAGGCCGCAGCCAGCCTGTCCAAATCCGTGACGCTGAACCGGCTATCCACCATCCCCAGCGCGTCAGTCACATAGCGCCGAATCGCATCCTCCGGCTTGCCGTCCACCAGATCGCCTGCGATCACCGCCAGCACGTCGATGCCCGGTCCGTACGACCAGCCAGTGCCCGGCGAAAACAGCAGCGGCAGTGCCGCCTGCCGCGCCATGATCTCATCGGCGCCGAAATGCCAAAGATTTACCCTGGCCGCGGCCTCCGCTGCGCTCAGCTTGGAGGCACTGCTCAGCCCCGAAGTATGGGTCAGCAGATGATGAATTGTGATGTCCGGATGAAATCCCGGCAAAAACTTCGTCACCGGATCGCCGAGCGCAATCTTGCCCGCATTCACCAGCGCCAGCACCGTCGCCGCGACAATCGGCTTGGTCAGCGACGAAAGCCGAAAAATCGCATCCAACGCCATAGGCCGCCCCGCCTCGCGATCAGCCAGCCCATGCGCCTTCTCATACAGCACGCGGCCATCCCGCAGCACCATCAGCACCGAGCCGACAATGCGTTTCTCCGCAATCGCCGTGCTGACTACCGCGTCGAGCCTATGCTCCATGTCCATATCGATTCCCCCTCGTTGCAGTCTTTATCTCGCGTCCAAACCGTCGCCACAAACAAAAATCCCCGCTTTCGCGGGGATCGTTCATTCAACATTGACAGGTGGCCTAAACCGCAAAGCTGGTCCCGCAACCGCAGGATGCCACTGCATTGGGGTTCTTGATCTGGAACGATTGGCCGATGAGGTCGTCGGTAAAGTCGATCTCGGCGCCGCCCATGAATTCAAGGCTCATCGAATCGATCAGCACCGTGGCGTCGCCCTTACTCAAAACGATGTCGTCGCTGGCCGGCTTTTCCTGTACGAGATTGTATTCATACTGGAATCCGGAGCAGCCACCTCCCGCCACCGAAATGCGCAACACCGTGCCTTCGGGCTCTTTGGCGAGAATGCGTGCCACCCGCTTGGCAGCGCGATCGGTCAGCACGACTTCGGGGGAGGCAAGCAGGGTTTCGGTCATGATAGTTCCACGCCGTAATGTCATAACGGTCAGGCTAAAATAGTAACTCTTGGACCATTTGAAAAGGCCCAAGTCGTCAAAAGGCAAAGCGACCACCGATGAGCGACACCGCTCCCTATGCCAGCCGGTCCGAACTTTCTCTCGGCCGCCTCCAAAGCACCGGCCCCAGCCCGACGCGCAGCGAGTTCCAGCGCGACCGCGATCGTATCATCCATTCCACAGCGTTTCGTCGCCTGCAGTACAAGACTCAAGTTTTCCTGCAATTCGGCGGCCACTTCCGCAATCGGCTAACCCACACGCTCGAAGTCAGCCAGATGGCCCGTTCGATGGCCCGCGCCTTGCGGTTGGACGAAGACCTCGCCGAAGCCGTCGCCCTCAGCCACGATCTCGGCCACACGCCCTTCGGCCATGCCGGCGAACGTGCGCTTCATGCCGCCATGCAGCCCTACGGCGGCTTCGATCACAACATCCAGGCCATGCGCGTCGTCACCCGCCTGGAAAACCGCTACGCCGAGCACGACGGGCTTAATCTCACTTGGGAAACCCTCGAAGGCATCCTCAAGCACAACGGCCCGCTGACCAATGCCGACGGCACACCCTACGGCAAGTACGCCCACGAAGGCCTGCCCGCCGGCCTCGACGATATCCCCGCCGCCGCCGATCTGCGCCTCTCCAGCTTCGCCTCGCTCGAAGCCCAGACGGCCGCCATCGCCGACGACGTCGCCTACAATGCCCACGACATCGACGACGCCCTCCGCGCCGGCCTGATCGTGCTCGATGACATGGTTGACGTGCCGCTAGCCGGCCCCATCGTGCGCGAAGTGCTCGCCCGCTATCCGGGCATTGCACCCAAGCGCCAGGCCCACGAAGTCCAACGTCGCCTCATCACCTCCAGCATCGAAGACGTCATCGCCACCACCTCGGCCAACATTGCAGCGGCCGGTATCAACTCCGCCGAAGACGTCCGCAACGCTGGCCGCACGCTGGTGACCTTTTCCCCCGCCTCAGCCGAAGCCGAGAAGGGCCTCAAGGCCTTCCTGTTCGAACGGGTGTATCGCCACGAGACCGTCATGGTCCCGGTCCGCCACAGCGAAACCGTCGTCACCGGCCTGTTCACCCGCTACATGGCCTCCCGCGATCTGCCGGGCCGCTGGCACGGCTACGCTGTCGACGCCCCCGACGACCATGCACTCGCCCGCATCGTCGCCGATTTCATCGCCGGCATGACCGATCCCTACGCCCTCGACGAATATGCCCGGCTGTTTGACGCTCGCCCGGATTTCCGTTAACCCCGGCGCACTTCAATAGTCAGGTCTACCATGGACGTTTTTGCCCTATTCTCCGCGCGCATTGCCAATGCGATGCAGGTTCTGTTCCCCGAAGCTGGCGCCGACCTCATCGCCCGCATCGTGGTCGAGCCGCCGCGAGATGCCTCCCATGGTGACCTCTCCACCAATGCGGCGATGATCGTCGCCAAGCCGCTCGGCAAAAATCCGCGCGAAGTGGCCGCCGCCCTCGTCGAGCATTTCAAGCATGATGCTGACGTGATCTCGGTCGAAGTCGCCGGTCCCGGTTTCATCAACTTCCGTATCGCGACGCCGATCTGGCATCAGGTGTTGAAGTCGATTGCCGAGCAGGGCGCCGATTTCGGCCGCTCTACGCTGGGTGGCGGCGAAGCCGTCAACATCGAGTATGTCTCGGCCAACCCAACCGGCCCCATGCATGTCGGCCACACCCGCGGCGCCGTGTTCGGCGATACACTGGCGGCGCTGATGGCGTTTTCCGGCTACGAGGTCAGCCGCGAATATTACATCAATGACGCCGGCAGCCAGATCGACACGCTGGCCAATTCCAGCTTCCTGCGCTACCGCGAAGCGCTGGGCGAGAGCATCGAAATTCCGTCCGGCTTCTATCCCGGCGATTACCTGATCCCTGTTGGCGAGGCCCTCAAGGCCGAGTTCGGCGACAGCCTGCTGGCGATGCCAGAGGCCGAGCGCACCCCGCTGATCAAGGATCGTGTCCTCGCGGCCATGCTGGAGCTGATCAAGGCCGATCTTGCCCGGCTCAATATCCATCACGACGTGTTCTTTTCCGAGCGCACGCTGCACGGGCCGGGGGGCGATATCGAGCTCACGCTCGCCTGGCTGCGTGAGATGGGCATGATCTATGAGGGCCGTCTCGAGCCGCCTAAGGGTAAGGCGCCCGAGGAATGGGAAGACCGCGAGCAGACGCTGTTCCGTGCCACCGACTATGGTGACGATATCGATCGCCCGCTGATCAAGTCCGATGGCTCCTACACCTATTTCGCGGCCGATATCGCCTATCACCGCAACAAGTTCCTGCGCGGCTTCAAGCACATGATCAACGTGCTCGGCGCCGATCATTCGGGCTACGTCAAGCGCCTGCAGGCGGCTACAAAGGCTGTCTCGCTCAACGCTGCCGATATGGACGTTCGCATCTGCCAGCTCGTGCGCCTGCTCAAGAATGGCGAGCCGTTCAAGATGTCGAAGCGCTCGGGCGATCTGGTCACTCTGGCCGACGTTGTCGAGGAAGTTGGCGCCGACGCCACGCGCTTCATGCTGATGTATCGGCGCAATGACGCGGCGATGGATTTCGATTTTGCCCTGGTCAAGGAACAGACCAAGGATAACCCGGTCTTCTACGTCCAATACGCCCATGCACGGACGCATTCGATCTTCAAAACCGCCGCGCGCGACTTTCCGGCACTCGATTTTTCCCCGGCAGCGCTCGCTGCGGCAGATATCGAACGTATTGCCACGCCAGCAGAACTGGACCTCGTTCGGGTGCTCGCAGCATGGCCGCGCACCGTTACAGCGGCGGCGATTGCCCATGAGCCACACCGCGTTGCCTTCTATGTTCACGAGCTCGCGGCGGCCTTCCACGCCTTCTGGGCCAAGGGCAAGGATGACCCTAGTTTACGATTTGTTAACTCTGACGACCCAAAGCTCACTTTGGCCCGACTCGCGCTGGTCGATGCCGTGCGTCAGGTTATCGCCAACGCACTAGCAATTCTGGGCGTTACAGCTCCGGAGGAGCTTTCATAATTCCGGCGCAATACTATGGTGATTTCCGGCAAAATGCCCCTGAGAGGGTGCACTAGTCGTAACCGAGAGGGCGCTGCCAGATGGCGGCGAAACCGCAACCGATGGCCGGACAGTCCGACTCTTCAGACGACCTGATTGCTGAATTGGCCAAGCTCATGGCGCAGGATGCGCAGAGCGATAAGCCAGCGGAGCCTAGCCGTCCTTCGTCACCAGTCAGAATTCCCGGTAGCGATACCGACGCGATTTCTTTGCCGCGCTTCGATTTCCAAGCCTCGTCGGCGCCCGATCAGTCGGGTGCCCTCGATGCTCCAGAAGCGATGGCGGAAGCCGCACAGTATAGCGTTGCGCCCCAGCCCGTTGAGCCGTTCCATTTCGATTTCGGCCTCGTCGCGCCGAAGACCAATCTAGCGCCCGCGTCCGAGCAGTCGATCCCAGCCCAGGTCGCGGCGCCGTCATCGCCGGTCCAGGTGGTGCCCGACGCCGGTTTCACGCCTGCGGATCATGACACCATCGCCGACCTGATTGCAGCCGAGTTGTCGAACGACCCTGAGCCGGAAATGGAAGCGCCAGCCGCGCCAGTGCCGGCTCCGGCGCCTGTTGTTGCCGAACCTCGCCCAGCGCCGGCGCCTTCCTCCCGATGGTCGCCGAGCGCCGTTGCTGCAAACCTGACCGCACCCAATACGCAGGAACGCATCGTCATGCGTCCCGTCAACCTGCAGCCGGCGCCGCGTCCCGAGCAGGACCGTTTCAAGGTTGCCCCAGTATTTGGACTCGGGTCCGGTGCTCCCGCCGCCGCCTCTTCCTCAATTGCTCCCGTCGTCAATGAGCCTATCGTGGAGCCTGTGGCATCCGCGACGCCCCCGGTTGCCGATGCGCCCGCTCGTACAGAGCCGTCCTTCGATTGGCGCCAGCCAGCAGCGGCACAGACGCCCGAACCCGCTCCTTCGGACCTAGACGATGGCATTGGCCGCGATCCAATTGACGAGATCGAAAGCCTGATTGGCAGCGCCATGCGCGTCGAACTCGACCGCGCCCATAACCCGGCTTACAAGTCGGAACGCATCCCAAGCCCGGCTCTGCGCAGCTTGGCCACGCCG